>CANBTO010000329.1 GCA_947372405.1 Verrucomicrobiaceae bacterium | reverse complement strand
TCCCGGATCGATTCGCGCGAGGCGTCGCCGAAAGTCACGCGGCGTTGCAGCGGTGAGGTCGAGTTATAGATGTGGACAATAGCGCGCTTCGCTCCGTCGATGGCCTCGAAGGTCCGGCGGATCAGGTGGTCGCGCGTTTGCACCAGCACTTGGATCGTCACGTCGGCCGGGATACGGTTCTCATCGATCAGGCGGCGCAGGAAATTGAACTCCGTATCCGCCGCGGAGGGAAAACCCACCTCGATCTGCTTGAAGCCCACGCGCACCAGCAGGTCAAAGAACTCCAGCTTCTCCTCGATCGACATCGGCTGTGGCAGCGCCTGGTTTCCATCGCGCAGATCGACCGAGCACCACTCGGGTGCGTGGTCGAGCACCTGGTCCGGCCAGGTGCGGTCCGGCAGATGGACGGGTGGAAACGGTCGGTATTTCGAGAGCGAGGAAGGATGCATGACGGGAAAAGGATACGGGTTCGGAAAAAACGAATGAGGCCGCCGAAAGAATGGGCGGGCCGGTGAACGAAAGTGAAGGAAAGAAAATGGGTCAACGGGCGGCCAACCCTAGAAGAAGGGGGCGCGTAAGGGTTCCGCTGAGAGGCGTGTTCACGGACGGAACCTTGCAGACACGGGCGGGCCGGTCAAACGGGAAAAGCATTTCAGCAGGATCCGCAAATATTGATTTGCCACCGGCGGGTGACCACTCTAGCAACATGCACCATCATGAAATCACTCCTATCCGCCTCCTTGTTGCTCGTTTCGATGATCAGTCCGGCTTTCTCCATCACCATCGATGATCTCTCACCGAAGGCTCTGGCCGGGAAAACGCTGACCTTCAACATCGATTACGGCGGTGCTCCTTTCGCCACCACAGGATCATGGACGGGCAAGTTTGAAACCTCTCCCGCCAATGGATTCACCATCCGCAAACTCACCGGAGACACGGTGAACTGCAATGCCACCATCGCGCTAAAGGAATTCGCGTTTGGCAATTACACTTACACCGTCACGCCGTTCATCGCAGGTCAGAAACCCGCGCTGATGTATCTGTGGGTGACACTCGGAGTGGCCAACTACGAAATCTTCATCACCGGCAACGACAAGGTCTCGCTGTCCGGCACGTTGGTCATCGGCACCCCGCCCAAAGCACCCGAGATCGAAGTGAACCAGCCCGTCGGCACCAACATCGGCAACTACGCGACGCGCAAGTTCAGCACCGTCAAAACCGGCTCCACCAGCGTCGCCAAGACCTTCACCATTAAAAACACCGGCAAGGCCCCGCTCACCGGCATCGCCACCAGCAAGTCCGGCGCCCAGGATACCGACTTCATCGTCAGCGCCCCGGGCAAAACCTCCCTTCCTCCAGGCACCAGCACCACCTTCACCGTGAAGTTCAAACCCACGGCCAGCGGTGCCCGTTATGCGATGGTGAGTATCGCGAACAACGACTCCAACGAAAATCCCTTCTACATCAACCTCACCGGCACCGGCGCTCCTTGAAGGGCATTCCGTCCTGTTCCGTGGTCACGTTTGATTTCAGGTAGCCGAGGAGCGCGATTCGGATGACCTTTACCATTTCGAATAGCGGCGTGTCATGACTGAAGGCCTAGCCTCCGCAATGTGATTGCTCCAACTACTGATCCCATTCAGGAACCAATCCTTTTTTGTATGTCTTTTCCAGCTTGGTGAGATCAGTAACATCATCGACCCACTCTTCAAAAAATCCACAAGCACAGCAAAGATATTTCGTCGCTCTAACGGATCCGAAAGCGGAAAGACCTACTCGAATCTCATCCCCGGATCCAAGAATCCTTGATCCCGGAATTCTCAGCACACGGTTTGAATTGCATTTGGTGCACAATCGGGAGTTTTTCATATCGAAGCGCTGTGCGGGGAAGACTCATTTCTCCGCCACCTGTAGACGTCGGGGCAGGATCAGGGCGTCGTGATGGACAGATGCGTGATCTTGCCGCTGAAAGCCTGGTTGGTGGTATATGCGGCGACGGGTTTTCCCCGATCATGACCGAGGCTGAATTCCTCCGTCGGCTGGCGCTTGATGAGTCCTCCGGCCCTGCCAGTTACAACCGCTTGTTTGCCGACCTTGAGGGTCATCGTGGCATTAGCTGAAAGGATGGCGGAAACATGCATTGTTTCTCCCATAACGGCGGCAGCGGAAAGTTCGGCGAAGGCATCACCGCCACCCGTTCGGACAATGAAAACGACCTTGCCGGCCTTCAAATACAGGGCGTAGCCAGAACTCATCCCACCATGGGCAAGCAGTACGGCGTCACGCTGCGTGGTGAGCACGTCACATGAAATCGAAAATCCCCTGCCTGCGACCTGCGGCGCGGCGGCTGAGGAGATCGCATCTCCCGGCGACATCTTGTCGAGCGAAGCCGGCGGGGCCACCTTGTTGGCCTTTGCAGAAAGTCGTTCGGAGTCGTCGATGGCATAGACGGTGTGGGGATTTGAAACGAAACCTGCGGGACGCCGCGAGGTGGGGTTATAGCCGCCGATTTCGGTATTCATTCTCGTGGCGAGTTTCTGAAGTGATGCGACAACTTCGGGATTCTTGTCGGCGATGTTGGTTTTTTCGCCTTTGTCTTTGTCCAGGTTGTAAAGTTGCGGGGTATCGCCTCCTCTTGAAGGGTCGTTCACGAAAAGCTTCCACGGTCCTTGACGCACCGCTTGGAGATCAAATTCGGAAAAATAGTAATGTGCCTCGCGTGGCGATCTTGTGGTTTCACCAAATAACAGCGGGGAAATGTCCCTGCCATCGATCACCGGCTTGTCAGGCACAACGCCTCCTGCAAGTTTAACGGCGGTGGGCAGCAGATCTATGGTTCCCGCCACCGCGTCACACACGCTTCCGGGTGCGATTTTTCCCGGCCACCAAGCCAGCGCGGGCTCTCGCAGTCCACCTTCCCATGTGCTGCCTTTACCGCCACGAAGCGGTCCTGCACTGCCCATCCCGTCGCTCCCGGAACCTCCCAACCAAGGGCCGTTGTCACTTGTGAATATGACCAGGGTGCGTTGATCGATCTTCAATTCCCTGATGGTATCAATAATCCGGCCTACGCTCCAATCCGTCTCTTCCACCCAGTCGCCATAAAGTCCGTTGGAGGATTTGCCGCGGAACGCCCTGCCCGGATTGAGCGGCTTGTGGACCGCCGTATGTGGAAGATAGAGCAGGAAGGGGCCGTTCGCGTTCGCGCGCATGAAGGAAATGGCCTCGTCGGTGCAGCGCTCCACTATTCGGGTTTGTCCTTCATCTGTGAGCAGTTCCGTCACCGTGTTTTCACGCATCAACGGAACCACATACTGACCGGTTTGAACGGATTTGCGCTCCATGTCGTTGGAGTAAGGAATGCCGAAGTAATGATCGAATCCCTGCCTGGTGGGCAGAAACTCCGGTTGGTCTCCCAGATGCCATTTACCGATGCAGGCTGTGGCGTAGCCATATTCCTTGAGACGCTCCGCGATCGTATGCTCGGTCGGATTCAGTCCATACTTTGAGCCTGGGCCAAAGACCCCTGGAATTGATATGCGCGGGCCATAGCAGCCCGTCATCAATTGCGCCCGGGAGACCGAGCATAATGGAGCGGCGTAAAAACTCGTCAGTTTCATGCCTTCGCTCGCCATTCGGTCAAGGTTGGGGGTGCGCTGTTTGGTAGCGCCAAACGGGGCGATGTCGCCATAGCCCATGTCGTCGATCAAAATGATGACGATGTTCGGCTTGCTGACGCCGGACGCCTGGGATGATGCCGCGCAGAGGGCCAGATTGAATAGAATCAAAGCGATCAGGTGCTTCATGAGATTGATGGGCGATATGCTTGACTCGTTTGCCATGAAGCGTCGGCCTCAGTACAAGCGAGGTTCTGACTCGCATGGTCAGCCTATGGAAGCGAGGCCGTTGGCCGGACCTTTTCAAATAAAATCCGCCCTGTGAAAAACCGGGGGGGTCCCATCACTTCTTGCGCAGCTTGGTCACCCGGCCGGAGACGTTCCAGTCCTGGACGTAGAGGTCGCCGTTATCGGCGAAGGCGAGGCCGTGCGGCGCGCTGAAGATACCAAGGTGCTGGTCCTCGGGTTTCACCTGGAAATTGGCCCACTGCTTGCGGTTCGGATTGTCTCCGAGAAAAGCGACCGGTGTGCCAGTTTTGTCGAGGATAACGACGCGGGATTCGAGTTCGGCGACGGCGAGGGTTTCGCCATGCCATGAGAACGAGCAGGGACGGCGCAGATTGGAGGCGAAGACGCCGATCCAGTTGCCATCGAGGTCGAGGTGGCAGAGACGGCGGTTTTCACGGTCCGCGACGAGCAGGCGCGGCGCGCCGAAGCGGGTGTCGATGGTGAGACCGTGGCAGGTATCGAACTTGCCGTCGCCGGTGCCTTTTCCACCGAAGGTCTTGAGCAGCTTGCCGGTGGCGTCGAACTTGTGGATCAGGTTCGAGCCATAGCCCATGGCGGCGATGATGGAGCCATCCGGGCAAACCGTCACGGCGGTGAGGCCGTTCCATCCGCCCTGCACCTCGCCGGTGCCGGCGTTGGGGATTTCCAACAACAGCTTGCCGTCCGTATCGATCTTGCAGACGCGGAACGGCGTGGCGGGCAGGCCTTTTGCCTTGCGCGCCTTGTTGCCGTAGCCGTTGTTCTGCGTGCCGTAGATGACGGTTTTGCCATCCTCCTCGCGCATGCACATGGCGTGAAAACCCTGGCACTCGGGAGCGATGGATTTCACGAACTTGCCGTCTGGTTCCCAAACAATGATCGAGAGTTCGGAATCGGTGCTGAGGTAAACCTTCTGGTCCGGGCCGACGAGCACGCTGCCGTGGGTGGGGCCGATCGGTTTGCCGTCCGGCAGCACGCCCCAGCCGGGGACGGCTTCATAGAGCCATTCACCGTTGCCGGTGATGACGGGGGTCTGGATTTCCCCGGCGGGCACCGTCCCGTGGTCCGGATGGGCTAACAGAAACGTCGGAAGGGCGGCGAGCAGTGCGATACGTGGGATCATGATGATGGAAACAATTGGATGGAAGATGGTTTGGCAAGAATGTCACCCGACGACCGGAGGAGCGAAACCCTCGCGGTATTCGCGGCTGACGATGGTTTTGGTGGCTTCGGCGTGGTTTGTGAAGGTGAGCTTGGAGCGGTCCCACAGCAGTTCCTGACCGGGGAATCGGGTGGCTTTAACCGCAAGCAACGCGGCTTCGGTGATGCGGATGGCGTCCTTGAACGGGGTGCGGAGCTCGGTCTTTTTGCCGAGGCAGTTGTCCACCCATGCGTGGTAGTGGTTGAGCGGTTCCCACTTGTCGGGCAGGCCGGGCATGCGCAGCCCTTGTTCCGCCTTGCCATCGCGCCAGATCTTGAGTCCGCCATCCGCTTCAAGAACGAGCGTGCCGTTCTCACAGACGACGACGGTCATGTTGCCCCCTTTGATCGGCTCCCCTATCTTCATCTGCTCCAGCGTCGGTTGCTGGTTGGTGTCGTAGTAGTGAACGGGGAAGGTCTTGGCGGCGAACTTGTCCGAGCCGACCTGATAGGTGATGGTGGATTTGCAAGGATTCACATGAAAGACCTTGCCCGCGGGCTCCGCGCAGTCGGTCTTCACAGAGAAAGGAGTGAGCAGCTCGTCATAGCTGAACATGACCACGTCGAGCAGGTGGCAGCCCCAGTCGCCGAGGCCGTTGGTGCCGAAGTTCCAATAGGAACGCCACCTCGTCGGGGCAATCAGGTCGTGATAGGGCATCTGCGAGCAGGGGCCGAGCCACAGGTTCCAATCGAGATTGGCGGGCGGGGCCGTGTCCGAGTGGATGACCTTTTCGTAATTGAAATACGGCCCGCCGGCATTGGGCGAACTGGTCCACGCGAAGGCCTCCACTGCCTTTCCAAGCTGGCCCTGCCGCAGGATCTCCACCGCCGCGCGACGGCCGGGGTGGGCCATGCGCTGGTTGCCGAGCTGCGTGACGAGATGGGGCTTCGCCTTGATCGCGCGCTCCACCATGGACAGCTCCGCAAGCTGGTGGACGAGGGGTTTCTGGCCATAGACGTGTTTGTCATGGGCCATGGCTGTTAGAAGGATCGGCGCGTGC
>CANBTO010000328.1 GCA_947372405.1 Verrucomicrobiaceae bacterium | reverse complement strand
TCGATACCGACTGCGGATAGATCTTGCTCCAGTCCCAGCACGGCCAACACCTGCACGAGCTTGCCCAACGAAGTGCCTGCTGATCCATTTTCCATCAGATGGAGCGTCGAGCGACTGACGCCCGCCCGCTCCGCGACCTGTTCGGCACTCAGCTTTCGCCGCAGCCGCGCCAATCGTAAATTTTCTCCCATCTCGGTCAGGAGACGCTCGTGCTTGGGCAGTAGTGTGCTGGTTTCTCGTCCCATAATGGCTGATACTATGGACAAGAGAGCGCATTTTTGTGCGGCTTGTCAAACATTATGCATCGCCACCTCCTCAGTTGCCTGGCCGGGAAAGACGGTGCAACCCACTTTTGGCTCCGTGTTTTCCGGCTCATTTTGACACCTCGCCGCCTACGTGGAACCGAAAGAGCTATCGCCAGATGTCGCGGGCAAGATCCTCGACGCGGATTTTCAGAACGTGGTTCGCAAGGTCGCGGCAGGCAAACCCCTCACGGTGGCCGAGCGGTCCCGCATTGAAGCACGGGCGGCGGGCAGCGCGGAAACGCTGGCTTATACCAAGACTCTGGTGGAACTCGCCGCCGTGCTTGGGGTGTCCCGCCGCACGCTTTCCACCTGGCAGAAGCTGGAGGGAGCACCCAAAGCGCTGTCTAACGGAATGTGGCCGGTGGCTGACTGGCGTGAATTCGTCCGGCTCCGCGGCTTGAATGCCGGTCGTGTACCGGTCGGCAACGAGGAGGCGTTGAAAGCCCGCAAACTTCTAGCAGAAGTTGAGGAACGGGAACTGCGCATTGCGGTGAAAAAGGGCGAATACGTTCCGCTCACCAAAGTCCGCGAGGAATGGATCGGCCTGGTCGCCCAGGCGACATCCATCTTGCGGGCAAAATTTGAAAACGAATTGCCACCCGTGCTGTCCGGTCTCGACGCCACGGGCATCCAGCGGGAATGCCGCCGCGCCATCGACGAAGTCCTGCGCTGCCTCCACGAAGGCTGATGGGGCGTTGACGTTGGCGGCAAGGGCATGAGTGTCCTCAAGGAAATCTGGTGCGAGGCGTGGCAACCGCCCGACCGCCGCCCAGCCTGGCAATGGTGCGAGGATCATATCGAGGCGATTCCGTATTCACCCAACCCCGGACGCTTCCGTTCGGAAAACTCGCCGTGGATTCGCGAGGTCATGGAATCGCTGGTCGATCCTCGCATCCGCTTGGTTTCCATCATCGCCTCAGTCCAGTCATCCAAGACCACTGCTCCCGAACTCACGCTTTGTTATATCATTTCCAATCTGCCGGGACCCGCACTGTGGCTTGACCAGACAGATGAAGACGCCCGCGATTACTCCGAGTCGCGCCTGCAGAAGCTCTTCGATCAATGCCAACCGGTCGCACGGCTGATGCCCACCGGCATCCACCGTCATAAGCGCAAGAACAACGCGATCCAGTTCAACAACGGCATGACGCTCTGGATTCTCGGAGCGCACAACAAGACCAACCTCCAGCGGCGTTCGATCCGCTGGTTGATCGGCGATGAATCATGGCGCTGGCCCCTAGGTCACATGGCAGAAGCCGAGGCTCGCGTCACCGCATTCGGCTGGCTCGGCAAGTGCATCTTCATGAGCCAGGGTGGTGAGGAAGACGACGACACCCATCGGAAGTTCGACACCACCGATCAACGCGAATGGACGTTTGCCTGTCCCGAATGCCATCATCGCCAACCATTCAAGTGGGAATGCGTCGAGTGGAGCAAATCGGCCAGGGATGAATCCGGCGAGTGGGATTTCGACGAGGTTCGGCGCACCACTGCGATGCGCTGCGAATCGTGCAACCACTACTTCAACGACGGCGAGCGCACCCGTCGTGAACTCAATGCCACCGGTGCCTTCGTCGCCAAGAACCCAAAAGCATCGAAGGAAAACGTCGGCTTCCACTGGAACGCGCTCTGCGCGATGAGTTGGGGGCAGTTGGCGGAGCTCTATCTGCGGGCGAAGGCGGCGGCACGCAAAGGCGACGTTTCATTGCTCCAACAGTTCTATCAGAAACGTCTCGGCCTACCGTGGCGCGAATACGTCGAGGATTACAAACTCGAAATCGTCAAATCCGGCTACAAGCGCGGCGAGACGTGGGAAGAGGAAGGCGCGATTGATCCGAAGACCGGCAAAATCCTCGCCGCCCCGCTACCCGAGCGCGCCGGTCTGATTCCGCTGCGTTTCATCACGGTGGACTGCCAGATGGATCACTTGTTTGTGGTGGTCCGCTCATGGTCGGCGGAGGGATCAAGTCGTCTGATGTGGAACGAACGCATCCTGACCTTCACCGACATCGACGTGTTGCAGGAACGCTTCGAGGTTCATCCAAGCCTCGTGTTTCTCGATGCCGGCTATGCGACCTACGACGTCTATCGCGAGTGCGCCAAGCGCGGATGGGTGGCGCTCATCGGTGATCGTCGCCCCGTCTATGCCCACAAGGGACGCGATGGGAAAACTGTTCAGCGGTTCTACTCACCCCGGCGCAAAGTCGTGTTGTCGCACCGCCAGCACTGCCACGTCCACTACTGGAGCAACCTCAACATCAAGGACACGCTCGCCCGTCTGCGGCGCAATCAGGATCCTGCTCAGGGGCCGACATGGGAGGTCCCCGACGACATCGACGACGACTTCCTCGCGCAGATGGAAAGCGAGCAGCGGGTCAAGGAAAAGGGCCAGTGGATGTGGAAGCAGATTGGATCGCGGCCGAACCACTACTTCGACTGCGAGGCGGAACAAGCTGCCGCCGCGACCATGCTCAAGATCGTCGGACGCGAGTCGATCATGACCGCACCGGTTGACACCCCGGATGGGGAGCAATGAACAACGTCACCCTCCTCCGCCTTCTCACCGCCGTAGCTTCCGGTCTCTCGACTCTCGCCGCTCTCGATCTGGCCGGCATCGCCAGCATGTTCGATCCCACCACCGCGAAATACCTTCTTGCCGTCGGTCCCGCCGCGCTTGCCGTGAAAGAACTTGTCGTGGTGCTTGGCGATCTCTTCGACGACGGCAAGCCTAACAAATCATTCAAGATCGGCGTGTTCTGCTTCGCTCTCGCGGTCCTGACAATTCCGTTCGTCGCATCGTGTGCCACACCACCTCCGATCAGCGGTCAATTCACCGCCAACGTGGGCCAACTCACGGTTCATCCGAACGGTCGCTTTGAATTCGTCGTTGAACCGCGCAGCGGCAAGTGAGTTTGGACCCCAAAGAGCCACCGACCATGAGCGCGACGCTTTGGACAAAAATCCAGCAATTCCTCGGCATCACAGCCGATGGAATTCCCGGCGATCAGACCGCTCGTTCGGTCGCGGTCAGACTTGGAATCCTGAATGCCACACCAGCGCCCACACCATCCGGTGTCACCATGGATCCGCGATCCGCTGCCAATATCGCCACGCTCAGGCCCGACGCGCAAACGAAGGCCTGCGAGTGGCTGCTCAAATGTATTGAGGCGGGCATCAACGTGAAAATCATCAGCGGCAATCGCACCTATGCTGAACAGGCCGCGTTGTATGCCAAGGGTCGCAGCGCACCGGGACCGAAAGTGACCAACTCCCCACCCGGTTACTCATGGCATAACTTCGGCGTCGCCTGGGATTTCGTGGTCTTCGACGCCAACGACCAACCGCTGTGGGAAAGTCCGCTGATGGAACGCTGCGGTCGGATTGCTGAATCGCTCGGACTCGAATGGGGTGGAAGTTGGAATGGCTTCCAGGACATCCCGCACATCCAGATTCAAACCGGATGTTCGCTGGCCGAAGCGCGTCAGCGAGTGAAGGACGGCAAGTGGAACATCGCCTGATGTCCGTTGACACCCGATGCCGTGCATGGCTCGCGGACTTTTCATCACCGGCTTCACGATTTCCGAAGTGCTCGCCATCCAGCAGCGGGCGAAGGAATTCCTCATGGAAGGCAAAACTCTCATGACCTGGAACGAGGCGGGCAGTTCGGCCACCAAGCAGTTCACCATGCCGGTTGATCAGGTGCTTGAGGAGTGTGGGCATGCGCTTCGCATTCTCGATCCTGCCACCTACGGCAAACCCCGCATCGCGGCGGCTTCCTTCATCTCCAGCCATCTCCCGAAATGAACCGTTTCAAGCACATCGCGCATCTGCTGTTGCCGCCGATTCTCGTGCCGAAGGCGTGGGGATCTTCATTTGAATCGGCAAACTGGTCGCCGCGTCGCGGCAGCGTGCCGGGAGCGGCACCCACCGACGCCCGCAACGAACTCACGCCGGGTGTCCGCACTGAGTTGGTTCGCAAGTCGCGATACATGCACAAGAACTCGGGTTTTGTGCGCGAGTTGGTCGCCAACATGGCGATCTATTCGACAGGCGACGGCATCCGCGTTCAGGCACAATCAAGCAACCCCGAGTGGAACCGTGCTGCCGAGGCGTATTTCGCAATGTGGTCACCCCGCTGCGAAGTGACGCGGCGGTTTTCTTTCGAGGAATGCCAAGCGCTCGTTTGTCGCGGCATGGACATTGACGGCGAGTATTTTATCCACAAGACCCGCGATGCTCAGGGCGAACCACGCATCCAGTTGATCGAATCCCACCGCGTCGGCGACCAGTTCGGTTCACAAGAAACCATCGACGGCGTCGGCCTCGATGCCTGGGGTGCTCCGGTTTTCTATCGAACGTTGGAGGACAACGGAAAAACCCGCGATCTGCCTGCCGAGTCGATTCTCCACATTCATGAACCCGAGTGGGCTGGTGGCGTGCGTTCCCATCCAACGATTCAGCATTCCATCAACCACGTCCTTGATGAGATGGAACTCCTTGCTCTGGAAAAGCACGCGGTGAAGGACAACGCCGATGTGGCACGCATCCTGAAGACGGCGCGCGGCGAACTTGATGACAACGGCGACTTCGTGGTAGGTGGCGCGGCTGGTAGCAGTGAGTCCAGCGATCCGGTTTCATTGCAGCGCATCATCGGCGGCAAACTGGTCGCCCTCAAACCCGACGAATCGCTCGACAGCTTCCAAAGCAACCGTCCGAGTCCGACATTCACGGGTTTCCTCGAATACCTGCGGCGTGACTCCGCGCTTGGCATGATCCCCTTTGAGTTCGCTGCCGATTCAAGCAAGATCGGCGGCGCGGGTGTTAGATTGATCGTGGCCAAGGCGGACAGGCGGTTTTCATTCCGCCAGATGATTCTTGAAAGCCGTCTCATCAAGCCGGTCTGGGCCTATGTGATCGGCGATGCCATCGCCCGCGGCATCCTGCCACCGGCGGAGGGCTGGTGGAAGATCAGTACCGTTCCTCCCAAGCGCGTCACCGTCGATGCCGGTCGCGAAGCTCAACAAAACCGTGCCGACGTGGAAATGGGCCTGAAAACCCTCTCGGATCACTTCAACGAACAAGGTGCCGACTTCGGAGAGGAGATCGAACGCCGAGCCACCGATGCCAAGCTCATCCTCGATACCGCCGCGAAATACGGCGTGCCGGTGGACATGCTCTGGAAACCGAATGGCACGCCCGTCACTCAGCCCGAGCCGGAAGAACCTCCGTCAGGCCATTGATGCAGCATTTTGGGTGGATAGAATAATTCCAGAAAACCCCTCCCAACGATTTCTCAGTGGAAGTTTGAGCTTGTCCTGCCACTCCGCATTTTAAATCATCCCATCGGTCTATTTTGAATCGGCGCATCCTTATGAAAACGGCACTTCTTCTCACTGCGGCGCTGCTTGTCACCGCGATCACTTCCAAGGCCCAGGTTAACAGCGGCAGCGATGGACACGACGGAGCCTTGAACCCGACCGCGAACCTCGTCATCGACATGGCCGACCACCCGGATGGGATTTACCAATACACATCGGTGAATATTCCGGCTGGGGTGACGGTGAGTTTTATTCCAAATGCGGGAAACAAGCCGGTGGTTTGGCTGGTTCAAGGAAGTTGCATCATCAACTCGGGGGGGCGAATCGTAATATCTGGTAAAACAGGTGATACTGGTTCAGGTGGATCGGGAGGACCTGGGGGGTTCGCGGGTGGATGTGGGGGAACAAATCCAACGTCTGGTCTGGGACCTGGGGGCGGATCACCAAACGACGTCGGAGGTAATGCGTC
>CANBTO010000327.1 GCA_947372405.1 Verrucomicrobiaceae bacterium | reverse complement strand
CACCTCCATCAGGCAAAGCGCGTTTCTGGGATGCAGCTCTCTGGCAAGAGCCAACTTCATTGGCAATGCTCCGAAAATGCAATTGACGGTTACGGACTCGAAAATGGAGGTTTTCAATGACACAAGCCCGGGGTTCACCGTGTATTTCACACAGGGTAGTCTGGGCTTCACCACGCCCAAGTGGCATGGTTATCCCGCGATCGCACTTGCAAAAGCGCCGGATATCGGCGTGCAGCAACCCGCCGGAAGCGGAATGGTTGATGGTTATTCCAAACGGAGCTTCGGCACCGTCAGGATCGGCACTGCCGGTAACGAGAAAACCTTCAGGATCATCAACACAGGCACGAAGGATCTTACCGGCCTTGCAATCACCAAGGACGGTGTCCAGAAAAACGATTTCATCATCACCGCTCTCATCAGAAACTCGCTTCCACCCGGAGCGAGCACCACCTTCAAGGTGAAATTCAAGCCCACTGCGACCGGTACCCGAAACTCTGCCATTCACATCCTGAGTAATGACGCGAACGAGAACCCGTTCGATATCAAGATCACCGGCTTGGGGGTGAACTGAGGCGCCGGGCCAATACGCCAAAATGTGCCGCTCCGGTTCTATTGGATCGGCGCAAGGAGGTTGGCGGTGGGAGTCAGGAAATGCGTACTGGGGGAAACAAAGACCAGTCCTCGCAGAGGCGTGACGATAAGACCAAGACGCTACACAGCAGACGGAACCGTCTCGACCAGTTCAAGGAACTCATTGTCGAATTAGAGGTTGTGCGACGAACCTGCCGAGTCTTCGAGAGGCAGTGGACATGGGAAACATGATGGACGGCGCGCGCAAGGATCTCCGCGAGGACGTGGCGAACCTTTTCCGGCTTTTCGATGACTACGCACGCGGCCGCTCCAAGACCGAGGAACTGAAGGAGAATCTCGCGGCCCCGCAAGGCATGGCTTGAAAAGAACGCGCCGGCAGGGAATTAGCCAATGACGGTTCCGGGAGGGAAAATGACCACCCGGGTTCCGGCGATGAGGTCGTGCAGGCAGCGCCGATCTGTCTTGAAAATCATCAGGATATCCACCCATGTCAGGATCACCCCGACAAAAGGAATCATGCTGATCAAGGTGACAAACCCGTATCGTTTGAGGACAATGTCCTTGGCGTCCGGTTTCCTGCCATCCATGGTGACAATACGGGTGTTAGCGACCCGTTTGCCGATGGATTGGCCTGTGGCGCTCAACGATTTCCACTGGATCGCCATGAAGACGGCATAATGGAGAACTCCGATCAGAATTTTATACTGAAAGGCGACCAGCCCCATCTCGGCCATAGAGTGGATCACGCCAAGCAGGAACAGGCCGCCCCAGAGAGGAATGGCGACGGCAACACCTATCAGGCCATCGATCAATGAGCCGACAAAGCGGTCACCCAATTTGGCAAGCTGGAGTTCATCGCCCGCAGGTATGCTGAGTGTGGGATCTGTCGCCGGTGTTGCGTAGGGGTTGTCTTGACTCATGATGAATCCCTATCTGGCAAATCCTGCCGCGAGGGTCACGAAAAAACTTATTTCATGATAGGAATGGCCGAAGGAGAACCCGTGGGCGCGGGATGTCATGCGCGCTCACCTTGTGTGATCACTCGTCAGGGGCGCCTTGTCTGCAGCGATTACTTGAGCAGCGCCTGCAACTCGTGGGTCTGTTTCGCGCGCGGGATGAAAGGGCTGTTATATCCAAGAAGGCGGTAACCGCTTGCCTTGATATGCCTCTTATCGAGTTCGGCGTCGATCTCCGCCCGGGCGCGGGCGGTCGAGGCGTCGTCGCGGGGCCCCATCCATGCGTAGCTGAGAGCGTCCTGCGCCGGAACATCGCGGACCTGCACCTTGTCGCCGTCCGTGCCGGTCCTGCCGACCCTTTGAGTCTGATAGATGAAAGCCATCTCCTCCATCTTCACGCCCTTGGAATCCGCCTCATCAAGCTTCATCTCCACCGGCGAGGACATCGGGATGTCGTTCTTGCTGATGTGCTTGAAAAGCGTCATGAAGCCGCCGTTGGGGCTGGAAGAGCTGGTAAAGGCCGCGCGGTATGCGGGGTATTTTTTCAGCGCCACCTGGTTGAAGGGGCCTGGCTGCGGCCAACCTTTGGGCAAGGGGGATTCCTCCTTGTATTTTGGCTCAGCCGGAGGTTGTGGAGAATCCTGTCCGTCGGACTTGGAAGCGGGTTCGGCCCACGCGGGAAACACCGAGGCGAGCAGGCAGGGTATCAGGCGGAGCGGTTTTATCATGTTGTTATAAGATCAACGCGGAGCCGATCCGCGCAAGACCGGTTTTCAGGGGCTCATAACAGTTCCCCGAGCCAGGCGAGGAAGTCTTCGTCGAGTTCGTCGTCCTCAGGATCGGGAGCCGGGGGCTTGTCTTCAATGCCATTCATGGAGCCTCATTCGGTGTAGGGATTTTTTCCTCCTCTGGATGGCGTGATGGTGGTCGGTTTCACGTTGGTATCGGCAGCGGTTTCCGCGGTTTGAGGTTTGAGGGATTCCCCGAAGCTGTCAGCCCAATGCTGGAGGAAGAACTTCTTCTCCTGGGTGAGGAACTGGCCCGGAGACCTGCCGAGGATCGGGCGCAGCGAGGTGGTCATCTGCAGGGTCACCAGCAGGAAGACAACGCTCCAGATCGCGAGCGGGACTTTCTGGGTGCCGCCTGTGGAGAAGACCACGGATTTGAGGAAACGCAGGGCGAAGACCACGGCGATGATCCACGCGCCGATGGCAAGCGAGCCCATGAAGCCGAGCGAATCCGTGGACTCCGCGAAGATCCACACCGCCGGCGCGAAACCTAACAGCAGCAGCCCGGCCAGTGCGAGCGCGCCGGCGAGACAGGCGGCGAGCTGCTGGATGGACACACGCGCGCCGGCGAGCGTCGAGAAGATGTAGAGACTCGGGAAACAGATCGCACCGGAGATCAGCAGACCTGCGGTGACTTTCACAGGTGCGGCCCACAGTTGTTCGTGCTTCGCGAAGCAGCCGAGCACGAAGCCGAAGAGCAGCAGGGAAACAACGGCCATGGCGGCGAAACGGCCGGTCGCTCCGTGGTTTCCGTCCGCCAGACGGGCGACGAGGACGTGGGGTCGCCGGAGCAGCGCCTCGAACAGGGATTTCATGTCGGGTTTCTCCGGCAGCGGGGCTTCCAGCGGCGGCGGCTGGACGGCGGGTGTGTCTTGCGGATTCATGGTTTCGTTTGGTTCTTGTGGTTGCATTGGATGGCGCGGGCGATGGGGATTGTTAGAGCGAAGACAATGACCAGCAGTGCGGGCAGACCGAAGCCGCCGGTCATTTTCTGAAGACTGTTCCAGACGGTTTCACAGAAATTTCCGTGCATCGGATGCTCGCGGAGAAACTCCACCTTGATCGTCGGCGTGCCGAAAAACGGCCGCAGGATCCATGAGAACTGCGCTCCGAGAAATCCGTTGCCGCCGAGCCATGCGAGCAGCGTGGCAGTGGCGGCGGCGGGAGTCGGCGCTTTCGCCGCGAGCAGGCGGTGGAGATGGATGTTCGAAACGATGCCCGCGAAGCCGATCAGCAGCGTGTGCGTCACCAGATAGGCGGCATGGGCGTTGCCGGCAACTGGAGAGTCGGGAGCCGGAGCGTTCCACGCGAGAAGAAGGGTGACGGGAGCCAGCGAGCCAAGGATGACTCCGGCCAGCGCGAAGGCGGTGAGCAGGGCCAGCAGGGACTGCCGGAATCCCAGGCCCGAGCCGAGCAGGCTGCCTAACAGCCCGTTCAGCAGTCCGTTGCAGACGAGCGTGAGGGCCACCAGCAGCGGCATCTTCACCGCCACGTAGCCGCCCATCAGAGGATCCCGCCAGCAACCGACCGAATACCCGTACAGCGCCAGGCCGGCACATGCCGCACCCGCCACCCATAGAACCCGCCCGTGATCGGGCACATCCAGCCAACCGGCATCGGGCTGGATCAATTGTCGCAGGTTCATGATCGGGAAACTGGCCGGCCATTGTGAGCCGAAGATGACGGTCTCGTGATAAATCCGTGAATCCCCCGGCTGAGTTGGCGCTTGAATGTTCCCCGGCCCGGCCCTAGTCCGGTGGCCGCATGGATCCGATGTACATCTACAAACACATCCCGCTTTTCGCGGTCGGCCTGATTCTGGGTGTCTGGTTGATCGGCAGCCATGCGCTGATGCTGGCTAAACCCGCGACCGTGCAGGGTTTCCTGAAAAAATTTCCGCGCAACCAAACGATCGGGCAGATCCTGCTGGGGATCGGCCTTGCTTGGTTCTGGCTGCTGATCGCGCCGGAGGGCTACGGCAAGCTCAGCGCCCTCGCCATGGATCTCGGCGAATTCGACGGAGCAAAGCCGCTGCTGCGCATCCTGGTTCCGGTGTCACTGGTGCTGGTTTCCATCAGCGTGAGGGATTTCCTGGCGGTGCGGGCACTGGGCGTGGTCGGCCTGATGGCCGCCGCACCGATGCTCGAGTCCGCCTTCCTCAAGGATCCTGCATCGCGGTTGCTGGTGGCCTTTTACGCCTATGCACTGCTCACCGCATCGCTCTTCTGGGTGGGGATGCCCTATCTCTTCCGCGATGCCGTCAACTGGGTCACCGCCAACCCGAAACGCTGGACGATGATGTCGCTTGCCGGACTGGGTTACGGCGTGGCGATGCTGATCTGCGCCATCATGTTCTGGCGGGCGTATTGATGCGACCCTCCGGGTTTCAGCGGAGGATCCACACCAGCCTGTCAGGTCGGTTCAATAAACCGGTGCTGCCGAGCCACCGCCGCTCTGTCCGCCGTTGGCCTTGTTCGCGGTGCTTTCCATGCCTTCGCCCATCAGCTTGAAGTCGCGCCCCATGCCGATGAACGTGTTGCAGGAACTGGTCAGCAAGGCTGCCGCAGCAAGAGTGATCCACAGGATTGATTTCATCGGAAATCTTGATAACCCAAATTCCATGGGCTGCAAGTGGATATTGTAAGGAATTCTTAAGGAATCTCAGCTTTCGGATTTCCCCGACTCAAGGGCGTGGAAAATCCGGATCGCCGCATAGGCGTCATTCGCCGCGTAGAGGAGCTGGCGCTCGGTCAGTTCGCGTGCCGCCCAGTTCGAGGTGGTGATGGATTTGGATTTCACCAACTTGCGGTTGAAGAGCATCGCCACGGCGGATTTGGCTCCGACGGCGTTTCGGTAACCCAACTGCCGGAACGTGCGGTCCAGATCCACGATGGCATTCGGGCGGATTCCGAATCGGTTTGAAATCTGGGTAAGATCCCCGCCCAGACCAAAGCCGATCTTCGTGAGTTTTGGCGATTTCAGAAGATCGATGATCGCCGTATGACTCTCGCTGAAATGGGATTGGAAAATGAACGCCTTCTCCACCGTGGCGAACTGCAGGACGTGCGGTCCCTCGGATTTCTCGCCTTTGTTGAAGGTCGGCTTGGACTCGGTGTCGAAACCCACCGCGCCCGATTCCATCAGCTCTTCAAGTGCCAGCCCGGCCTGACGTTTGGTTGACACCACGAAGACACGCTCCATGCAGAGCCCGTCAAAAAGCTCCAGCCCTGCGATATCGTCCCTGTGCGGTGTGGTCTTGTGATCCATCATGAAAACTACGGTAACAAGGCCTCGACCTCGCGTCCCGCAAAGTCAACCCAAAGCTCCA
Organism: Verrucomicrobiaceae bacterium; assembly: GCA_947372405.1. Next base: position 434 of record CANBTO010000327.1, on the reverse strand, counting down.
TCAGATCAAGCACTGGTGGAACCCGCGCGTCCTTTTGTTGGAAAACTCTCAGCGTTCGTCCCCGGCATCGGACTCGCCGCAGCACGAGCCCTTCGCATGCAGGCATCCGGCACACCACGCCTCGCCATCGACTTCCATCGCGGATTCCGCGCCGCAAAGGTGGCAGGGTGTGGGTTCTGGTTCGGCAGGCACGGCGGAGTCTCACACGGCACATGGGATTTACTCAACAACGATCCGCCATCCTTGCCGTCCGTCCGCCGCGCGATTAAGACGCCCCCATGCCCTTGCGCACCGCGGACTTCGACTACCACCTGCCGGACGAGCTGATCGCCTCGCGTCCGCTGGCGGAGCGCGCGGCCTCGCGCATGCTGCTGGTGCGCCGGGACACCGGGTTGATCGAGCACCGGATGTTCCGCGAGTTCCCGGACTTTCTC
>CANBTO010000326.1 GCA_947372405.1 Verrucomicrobiaceae bacterium | reverse complement strand
GCCGCCGCTGAGTGGCTAGCTGCCCGCTCCCGAAGTTTTGGTGCGACCGGTGATGGCTGCGACTTTTAACCTTTCCAGCAGGGCGGGGTCCGCTTCTAGGGCGTCCACGACGGCGCGGATCACTTTGAGGGTGGGGCGGGAAACGTGATGTTCCATGCCCTCGACGTCGCGATAGATGGTGTCCTCGTCGATGCCGAAGAGGCGGAGAAAGCGGGTCAGCGTCTCGTGCCGCTCGATGATGGCGAGGGCGATGCGGTGGCCCTCCTCGGTGAGCACCGTGCCACGGTATTTCTCATGATTCACAAGGCCTTCCGCATCGAGCCGTTGGAGCATGTTGGTGACGCTGGCTTGGGAAATGCCGAGGTTTTTGGAGATGTCCACGGCGCGGGCATAACCCTTGGCCTTGATCAGATGGAGGATCTGTTCGAGGTAGTCGTCCATGGCGACGGAGCCGCTGGTGCGTCTGGGTGGGAGAGTCATGCCGGGGGGAGCCTAACGAACGGAAGCGGGCAGGGAAAGCGTGGATTTTTGATAGACGTCGGCATTGGACGCTTGGAACTCGGCCTTGAGGCGGACGCGGAGGGTGGAGAGATCGATTAGGCGCCAGCCGGTGAAGGTCCACTCGCGTTCCTTGCCGTCGTGCTCGATGCCGACGACCATGTGGACGGCGTCGTCGTTGATCTTGAGGGTTTCGGTTTTGGGCTCGAAATAAAAGGTGCGGAAGGTGCTGTCGGCGGAGCCTTGCTCGACGAGCTTGGGGTCCAGATAGAAGATCAATTTCGACTCCACATCCGTGATTCGGAGATCCGGGTAGCCGGAGCGCTGGTGCTCGCCATCGCGAGTGAGCGGGACCTCGCACTGGATGCCGGGGATTTCATTGAGGTGGGCGTGGATGCCATCCTCAAAGTAGCGCGAGGCCTCGTTGATCCGGCGGAGTTGACGGAGTGGGGAGGTGGGCAGATTCAGCTCGGCGAGCGTGAGCTTGAGGGCGCGGTGGATGGCGGTGGTGACGCGCAGGTGGGCCGGGCTGTCCGTGAGGGGGAGGACTTTTTTGCCCGAACAGGCTTCGACAATGGTGGCAAAGGCAAAGGTGCGTCCGGTGAGATGTTCGTCTAGCAGGGAGCGGACGAGGGCGGCGTCGGGGTCCGTTTTCGTGGGGACTGGCGATTCCGCTGGTTGGGGAGTTTGGGATCTGCAAAGCTGCACGATGGCCCCGCAGAGCATGAGCGCGCAGATGACCTGCGTCGATTTGCCGGAAGGGCCGAGGATGAATTGGCGAAGTGTCATAGTCGTTTTGATTGATGCCAGCGCGAGGTATCGGGTTGATAGAGTATCGCCACCGGTTGGTCTGCCAGCGGATGATTGTTGATTAGAAAAGCCAGCAGCGTCAGCGAAGCCACGGCATCGAACAACGCATCATGCCAGAACTTACCGGGAACTAGAGCTTGGATTTCCGCCGTCAGGCCGTGGCGTTCACAGAGTGCGCCCAGCGAGTGGCCCGGTAAGTCCGGCCACGCCGCACGGGCTAACAGCAGTGTGTCAACCCACGGCCCGAAACCATGACCGGGAAAAGCGCTGAGAAAACGTTTTTCCGTGCCCTTGCCATGGGCGACGACGACGGACCCGGCAAGCCGCTTGTTCACCTCCGGCCACAGCGAGAGCAGGGAGGGCGCATCCGCCAGATGCTCCGGGCCGATGCCATGGATTTTCCGCGCGGCCCACTGGATCGGCTGATCGGTGTGGAGATAGGAAACGAAGGAATCAAAGTGGCCGTTTTCCGCCGACCATGAGGCGAGTCCGACCTGCACCGGGATATCGGTCCTGCCCCGTGCCGCGCCTGCCGACTCGAAGTCGATGGCGGTGAATCGGCAATGGCGGACGAGCGGCATGAGACGGGTTTTTACAGCAATACCAGGCGGAGTCGAGGACTTCAGTCGGGTCTTTTTAGTGGGGAGCGGATTGGACCAAGGCTCGCAGGAAAGCACCTTTTCCCCGGATGGTTGATTCCAGCGGCCAGCCGACATGCGGGGATTTCGGGTTAGAATTGCCACACCATTTCGCTTGCCACGCCACTGGGCAAGCCCCACAAAAGCGCCCCGCCCATGCTTGGGGTTGTGCAAAAATATGTTGCTCCGCCCCGGTTGGCGGCCCAATTCATACCCGCACGCTCCCATGGAAAGCATCTCATCCCGTATTGCCAAAGTTTCCCCGTCACTCACGCTGGCCGTCACCGCACAGGCTAAAGCAATGATCGCCAAGGGCGAAGAAGTTTACGCGCTCGCCGGTGGTGAGCCGGAAGTGGACACCCCGCAGTTCATCAAGGACGCCGCCATCGCCGCCCTCCAGTCCGGAAAAACGAAATACACCCCGGCCGGTGGCATCCCCGAGCTCCGCGCCGCTTTGGCTAACAAATTTTCCGCCGACAACAACCTGACCTACGCGGCCAGCCAGATCTGCGTGACCGGCGGCGCGAAAATGGCCTGCTTCAATGCCATTCTCGCCGTCATCGAGGATGGCGACGAGGTGATCATCCCTTCGCCGTTCTGGGTTTCCTACCCGGAAATGGTCCGGCTTGCGGGCGGCGTCCCGGTCATCGTCGAGACCAAGGAATCCACCGGTTGGAAAATGACTCCCGAGCAATTCGAGGAAGCCATGACTCCGGCCACCAAGATGGTCATCATCAACACCCCGGGCAACCCGACCGGTGCGGTTTACACGGCGGCGGAACTCCTCGCTCTCGGCGAAATTGCGCTCACCGAGGACATTGTGATTCTCTCGGATGAAATTTACGAAAAGCTGGTTTACGGCGAGTCGAAGCATGTTTCGATCGCCTCCCTCAGCAAGGAGCTTTACGATCTCACCATCACCGTCAACGGCTTCTCGAAGGCGTATTCGATGACCGGCTGGCGCCTCGGCTACACCGCCGCCCCGAAGCCATTGGCGGATGCGATTGAGAAAATCCAGAACCACACGATTTCTAACGCTAACACCTTTTCCCAATACGGTGCCCTCGCCGCCTTGGAAGGGGACCAGTCGTTCATCGATGATCTGCGTGGCGAGTACGACGTGAAGCGCCAGTTCATGTTTGCCCGGCTCAAAGCGATCAACAACATCCGCGTGGTCGAACCACAGGGCGCGTTCTACTTCTTCGTTTATACCGGCAACACCGGTCTGAAGTCGATGAACCTCTGCGATAAATTGCTCTCCCGCTACAAGGTCGCCGCCGTCCCCGGTGTGGCGTTCGGTTATGACGAGGGCATCCGCCTCAGCTACTGCACCACGCTGGACATCCTCAACGAAGGCCTCACCCGCTTCGAGCAATTCTGCCGCGAACATTGATAGAGTGCGGAAATCATTCCGCCTGTTTTCACCTAAGCCATGGGACCCGTCAGTCCCATGGCTTTTTTCTTGTCAAACTACCCACGACAGACTATATGTTTTCGCATGACTTTGATCTCCCCCCGATCATGGATGGCAGCGGCGTTGGCACTTGGCGCGGCCTCGCAAGTAATCGCACTGGAAGTTCGTCACTATGATATAAACGTCAACAGACGCTTGATCAATTTCCCGGGTGAACCGATTTACCATCAGACGCCGGCGGTTAATCCGAATTGCTTCATGAATGCTGGCTTGTTTCTCGGCATCGGATGGCCGGCGGATCCTAAAGACTGGACGCGGCAAATGGCTTTGGTTTCGCCACGCCACATGGTCTGTGCCACTCACTATCCACTCACCCTTTCTTGGAAGATTGCGTTCCTCGGTAAGGATGGCAAGCAGCACCTCTACGGGATCGAAAGCCAGAAGCCGATCATTGATAAAATAGGCCGACAAACCGACCTGACCTTGGTGACCCTATCTTCTTCGGTGAATCCATCTCTGGGTATCACGCCGTTTCCAGCGCTCAATTTATCTAACGAAGCCAGCTTCACTGGCAAGCCGCTGGTGGTCTGCGGCAGTTTTGTGGATACGGGGATCAACGTGATCAAGGGATTTACCTATCTAACTAATGATCCGGGGTTCGATACCACGCGCTTCATCTATTACGAATACGACCGGACTGCCGTAAATGGCAATGCCAACGATTGCACCCTGCGTCCAGGTGATTCCGGGGGGCCTAATTTCGTCATGATGAACGGCAAGCCCACCATCGTGGGAACCAATAGCGGCTACGATGATTTAACATTGAATGACCCGAACGAAATCGGACCTGTATTCCGAAATTACATCGCCTCCATTCCCAGTTATCTCAATGAATTGGATGCCTTGATGAACGCAAAGGGTTATCACATGAAACGTTTCTATCCGGCAGCGACCACCGTTAGTACGACGGTGGTGGCCGCCGCCCCACTTCACGAGATGAAGTCAGGTAGCATCTGGATTACCACCCGAAATTCAGGTGCTGCGATGGCTCACAACGTAAGTCTCACGCTGAGATTCGTGACTGCGCCATCGAGTGTGGGCGGACCCGGCTGGATCTGCGAGGCACTGTCTCCCACCGTCTGGAAATGCAGGCGCGGTGGTATCGCTAAAGCTGCTAATGCCACGATTACCGCCATATGGACGAGCTTACCAGCTTTGAGTACGCTGCAAATGTCGATCGCCCAATCCTACGACGGCGGGACTTCCATCGTCACGATTCCGAGCTTGCCCATCAGCGCGGCGAGACCGCTCGCTAGAATAAAAGCGCTAATGGGAAAGTGATAGAAGTCCACCAACTCGCCTCTCATTTAGCGGAAACATCTCCGTCTGCGCATTTCCGGTTTCTCTCCCTTGATTCTTGAAAAGGTGATCGGAAGCTGTCCCACAATGACCGCCGAACCGTAACTCGCCGCGCCTTAAGCCGGACTGCCTACACCGGAACTCTTCGTCGCGAGGCTGCTTTTCAGCATGAGTTGCCTGATGGGAAATCGAGATTCCTTGACCGCCAGCTTCGCACGCGAGCGGGTGGCGATTGATGAGTTAGTTAGATCGTCCCCGGTGGAGTCGCTGGGTCAGCGGGTGCTCATCGCGCGCCCTGCTGGATTGGAGAATAGCAGTCGCTGCTGGTCGGTGCTGGTGACGCTGGACCACCTTCGCATCGCGAATCTTGCCACTGCACGGGGCATCACGGCTTCGGGAAATGGAGTCCCACCCGAGGGCCGGGCCAGCACCGCCGAGGTGAAACCGGGATTGGTAATTTCCCCTGCGGTCATCGCTGAACATGCCGCCGCTTGCGATTTCCTGATGGAATCCGTGGCTGAGGTGACTGAGTTAAAAACGCCAGTCCGCTTCGCCGATCCATGGTTCGGACCGCTCGATGCCTTTGGCTGGCATGCAATGTCAGGGATGCACATGGGCATCCACCGGGTGCAGATCGAGCGGATCATCCAGGGATTGTCAGGCGTTACTTTTGCGCTCGCCACCCACATCCGGCTCGCATAAATCCATGGCCATCCTATGAAATTTCGTGCCGCCTTGCTCTTCTTCGCCGCCCCGCTCCTCCACGCTGGAGAAATCTCCACCACCGCCCCTGCCGCCGATGAGAAAAAACTCCGCGATCTCAACCCCGATCGCCCGAGTTCTACGGACAATCCTGACACGATCGACGCCGGCCATGCGGAGCTGGAATACGACTTCGCCAACTACGGATGGGCACACCAGGATCACGTTACCACTCGCACTTGGAACATCGCGCCCATCACCATCCGCTATGGAGTCACGGATAAAATCGAGTTCCAAGCCAATTACGGCTCATACAGTCATACCGTTGCCAAGGACGAGGCCACCGGTGTGCATACCGATTCCCACGGCTGGGGCGACCTTCAGTTGCGGATGAAATACAACTTCTGGGGCAATGGCGAGGGCTCCACCTCCTTCGGCATCATCTCCAGTGTTCTACTTCCCACCTCCACCGGCGGTCAAGGCAATGACATGGCGGAAGGCGGCATCAGCCTGCCATTTTACGCCGATCTTGGTGGCGGCTGGAACGTCAGCGTCACCCTTGCGGCCAATGCCGTGCGGGACCCTGCCGACGATCTCAAATTCAACTGGCTCGGCGGTGCGGGCATCGGCAAAAACCTGACCGAGTCCACCTCCGTCTATCTGGAATACATCAACTC
>CANBTO010000325.1 GCA_947372405.1 Verrucomicrobiaceae bacterium | reverse complement strand
TGCCGGGCTGGATCGCCAATTTCAAGGAAGTGATGGAGGACGCTGACAGCCGCATCTGCCGTCCGCGCCAGATCTACACTGGAGCCACCCAGCGTTCCTATCAGCCGCTGGAAGCGCGTTGAGCAAGTTTCCCTGAAACCACTCTGCGGGTTGCGCGATCAGTCGGCTCTTCATGCCATCTGTTGCGCCAAGCGCCGCCACTATCCGCGACTTGGAATGCAGGACCGCTGTTTTCCCGCATCAGCGATCTTGAGCAGGTTTTCCAGGAAACGAGAAAATCCCTGGATTCCTTGGTCAAACCCGAAATCATTCAACTTCGGATACAGGGTTGAATATCGCTGAGAAGCGGTTGGATTGAGGTTTGCTTCATGAGCTGGATTTGGAATCGAAGGGTCCTGCTGAGTGGGGCTACACAGGCTCGGGAACAGGCTTCAGAATGTGCGCAGCATTTCGATGACTTCCGAGAGTTTGCCTTGGGGCGAGTCGGACTTGAGGCGGGGGAACCTCCGGCCTTCGAGCAGGATATGGTCGCCGTTGCGGTGGAGCATCAGGCGCTGGCCCTGGATCTCGACGGAGGTGATTTTCTCGGCGGTGGCGAAGGTATGGCTGCCACAGGCTCGGGAAGGAAGTGGAATGGTACCACGAGATTCCGATCGACCAATCGACACTTTTCATCAAGGTGATGACCTCCATGGGTGCCGCTGAGGCGTGGGAAACCATCGCTGCGATTATGTATCTACCGAAAAACCCCGACCTGCCGAAAAAACCGAACCCCATTCGCGGGAATCCGGCCGCATTGCAAACCATGAGCACGGTGAAGTGCAGGAGCTGTGGAGCGCGAATCCTGTTGGATTATGCGAGTCCCTACGGAAGAAATCATGTGGGATTCATTTGCGATGTTTGCTACCGGAACCAATGGAAGGCGGTTTTCATCTTTCTCGCGATCGTGGTTCCGGTTGTCGGATTTTTGATTTTCGAGTCCAATCGTCAGGTCAATCGAGCTCGGGGAGAAACAACGCGCTTGCGTGGGGCGGGCGGTGCGCCAACGGGAAATGCGAGCTATACACGGGGGCAAATCACAACGACCATCCGGGAAATCATGGGGTTTCCCTATCCTGCTGAGGCAAAAGACGAAGTGAACTGGCAGGACAGGTTGCTTGAGCCACTGGATTCAAAAAACCTGATCGCCGCCAATTTTGGCTACTCCAGCGTAATCATGGACTGGGGTAGCCACGGGCAGATCGTTCAATCGTCAGATGACTTTGTGAAAATCGTCGTCACATGCCCTGGTCAATATCACTTCGAGGTGACACAGATCAGACTCCATCCATAGTTGTAAGAAAAGCAGCAGGCATGTTGGAACTGAAAGGAGATGATGCGTGGGTTTCAGAACGCACTCAGCATATCGATCGCTTCAGCGAGTTTACCTTGGGGCGAGTCGGACTTGAGGCGGGGGAACCTCCGACCTTCGAGCAGGATATAGTCGCCGTTGCGGTGGAGCATGAGGCGCTGGACCTGGATCTCGACGGAAGCGATGTTCTCGGCGGCGGCGAGCGTCTTGATGCGGGCGATCTGCAGCAGGTTCGCCGTGCCTTCCGGGATGCGGCCGAAGCGGTCGCGCCACGATTGTTCGAGCGCATCGACGGCTTTGGGTGTGCCGGCTTCGGAAAGTTCGCGGTAGGCGGTGATGCGGAGCTGGGTTTCGGTGAGCCAGGAGGAGGGCAGGAATGCCGGGATGGTTGATGGCTGTTGGTTGATGGCTGATAGTTTCAAGAAAGCGGACTCGGTTGTTGCGATGAAGTCCGCCTTGAAGGTGGCTTCACCGCGTGGCGCGTCTTTGCGGCCTTTGAGGCGGTCCACGGACTGGCGGAGGAGCTGGCAGTAGAGTTCAAAGCCGATCTGTGCGATGTGGCCTGACTGCCTGGTACCTAACAAATTTCCCGAGCCGCGGATTTCGAGGTCGCGCATGGCGATCTTGAAGCCGGAGCCGAGGGCGGTGTATTGTTTGATGGCGTGGATGCGTTTGCGCGCATCGCCGGCGGTCATCATGTCGCGTGGCAGCAGCAGGATGGCATAGGCTTTCTCCCCGGCGCGGCCGACGCGGCCACGGAGTTGATAGAGATCGGCGAGACCGAAGCGGTCGGCGCGGTCGATGAGGATGGTGTTGGCGTTCGGGATGTCGATGCCGGTCTCGATGATGGTGGTGGCCAACAACACGTCGGCCTCGCCTTTGACAAAGGTGTGCATCACCAATTCGAGGTCGTCCTTGTCCATTTGGCCGTGACCGGTGACGATGCGGGCCTCGGGGACGAGTTCGCGCAGGCGCGAGGCCATCTGCTCGATGGTTTTGACGCGGTTGTGGAGGAAGAACACCTGGCCGCCGCGTTTCATCTCGCGGCGGATCGCGTCGCGGATGACACGTTCGTCGTAAGCGCAGACGCTGGTGGAAACCGGGACTCTGTTAGGCGGCGGGGTCTCGATGGTGGACATGTCGCGCGCGCCCATCAGGGCCATGTAGAGCGTGCGGGGGATCGGCGTGGCGGAAACCGTCAGGACATCCACCTGGCGGAAAAGTTGTTTGAACTTCTCCTTATGAGCCACGCCGAAGCGCTGTTCCTCGTCCACGACCACCAGCCCGAGGTTCTTGAAACTCACGTCGCCGGAGATCAGGCGGTGGGTGCCGATCACGAGGTCCACCGAGCCATCGGCGATGCCTGCGATGCTTTCGCGGATTTCCGATGGCGTGCGGAAGCGGTTGAGCAGGTCGATGCGGATCGGGTAGTCAGACATCCGTTCGCGGAAGGTGCGCCAGTGTTGTTCTGCCAGGACCGTTGTGGGCACGAGGATGGCGACCTGTTTGCCGGAAGTGATGGCCTTGAACGCGGCGCGGATGGCGACTTCGGTTTTGCCGAAGCCGACATCACCGCAGATCAGTCGGTCCATTGGGCGCGGCTTTTCGAGGTCGAGTTTGGTGTCCTCGATGGCGCGGCGCTGGTCGGCGGTTTCGGTATAGTGGAACGAACGCTCGAACTCCCACATCCATTTGGTGTCCGGCGGGTGTGCAAAGCCGGGTTCGTGCTGGCGTTCGGCCTGCACGCGGAGCAGTTGCGCGGCGTAGTCGAGGATGGATTTTTCGGCGGCCTTGCGTGCGTTTTTCCATGCGGTGCCGCCGAGTTTGTTGAGATCGGGTGTCTTGCCGCCCATGCCGACGTATTTGCCGACGAGGTGTGCCTGTTCGAGCGGAACGCCTAACAACGCGCCGTCCTTGTATTCGAGCACAAGTTCTTCGCCGTCGTCGCCTTGTTGGATACCGCGGAATTTCGAGAAGCCGTATTCGTAGTGCACGACCAGGTCGCCTTCCTCCATCTCATCGACGGTCGCGCGTGCGCGTGCGGCGCGGGCCTTGTCCAGGGTGGAGCGGCGCGTGGTGCCGGGCGTGCGGTAGCGGCCGAAGAGTTCGGAGGATGAGAGAACGGCCAGTTTGATGACCGGCAGCGTGAAGCCGGCCATCAACTCGCCGCGGACGGGGGTCAGGCCCAGATCGCGTTCGAGATCCTTGCCCGTGAGTTCGGAAAAACGCTCCTGTTCGCCTTTGTTGGAAAACACCATCGCGATATCCCAGCCATCGCGTTTCCAATCGTTGAGCTGGCGGAAAAAATGTTCGCGGCGCAGTTCCTCCAATACAAAGTCGCCCGCTTCGAAGGTTCCGAGCGGGCTGCCGTAGCTGGCGAGTGTGAAATCCTCCTCGCTGTTGAATTCAGCCGCGTCTTCGAGAATTCGCACGTCGGGTAGTGCGATTTCCGCAGCGATGGAAACGATCAGGTCATTGGGGCGCTTGTATTCGGCGATGGTTGCTTCGATCGCGGGTTCGGCGAGCAGCAACTCAGCTTCTAACAATTTGATGGTCGAGGCTTGCGAATCGAGGTCGAACTCGCGGATCGATTCGAGGTCGGTGTCGAAAAACTCCAGCCGCAGCGGCTTGGCGGCCTGCCAGGCGAAGAGATCGATGATGCCGCCGCGAACGGCGAACTGACCGCGGGCGGACACGGTGGGCACGCGTTCGTAGCCATGGTCGGCGAGGGATTTTGCGAGTTGCTCAGGATCGAGGGCGGTGCCGGGTTTCAGCATGCTGCGTGAGGATCGCAGGGCGGTGGGCGAGGGGGCGTTTGCCAAAAACGCGTCACTGCCACAAAGCACGGCGCAGTTTTCCGAGCGGGCGAGGATTTCCAGGACCGAGAACCACTCTGCGGCGGACTCGGGATCGGCGATGGTGCCATTGCCGGTTTCGGTGGGTGGATCGGGCAGAACCAGCGCATTGATACCCCACAGTTCCATCTCGGCGGCGAGACGTTCCCGGTGGCGGGGGATGTCGCAGACCAGCCAGATACGTGGCTTTTTTCGATCCCTTGCGGCTTCACAAACAAGCGCTGCCAGAAACGCATGTGACGCCTCGGCGGCGTGATCAAGCACAAGTTCGCCCCCGCCACCAACCAATCTGGCTAGGCGTGATGTGAAATCCGGATGCGTCACGGCGCGGCGGAGCCAGCCGTGCGCGGAATCGTCCGTGCGGGACACGCGGGAGGGATAGGGGGAATCGGGCGGGGCCGCAACGGGGAATGCCGGATCCGGCACTATTTCGATTTCAGGATCACATCATAGGTGGGCCGGGTGCTGCCGTCCTCGAAGGTGACACCTTCCGCCGAGAAGAGAATTCCGGACGGGTGTGTGCGGCGGCTTGTGGAGAACGAGGTGATGCCGTATTCCGAAACGGGCTTTACCTCGCCGGGATCCGAGACGCCGTTTGAATTGAGATCCCTCCAGAGCGCGAGTCCGCTGAGTTCCGGGCCCGTGATGGAGCCATCGCCATCATCATCTAACAGGGAAAGCGCCTCATAACCGTCCCCGCAGAACAGCAGGAAGGAGCGGTTTCCGAACATCTGGATGGAGGAGGTGATTTTGCCGGTTTGTCTTGGATCAAAAACCAGCCATGCGGCGTCACGGGTGATCCACTGCCATTCCTGTTGGCGGCCTGTTCCATCCAGATCGAAGCGGACGCGTGCGCCCTGATCGATGAGTGCGTCTAGCCCGGTGGCGTTCTTGTTGAGGCTGACCGTGATCGGAGTGATTGCCCGTGGCAGCGCGAGGAGTTTATCTTTCCTTTGTTTCAGTTCCGCGATTTCGGTGGCGTCGTTGGTGGCGTCAAGCAACGGGACCAGATAATCGGCGGTTTCCACATAGAGGAAGTTGCCAAAGCCGCTGTCCCTCTTGCTTTCCTTTTCCCATGCCGCAGAGGCGACCTTCCGGTATCCGGCGATTGCGGCTTCTTTTTCACCGGCCTGGTCCTGGCACCAGGAGAGGCCGAGCATGATGGTGGAATCGTCCGGTTTTGCGGCGAGGACCTTCTTATAGGTTTCGATCGCGCTTGCGAGGTGGACCTTGGCGTCAGCAAGTTTCTGCGGGTCCTGGGTTTGGGCGACCTGGCTGTAAGGAACGTGGGACGGTTGGTAACCAAACCAGAGTTGGTCTGGCTTGGCGTTTGGCACTTTCACGGGATCCGCATCACCAAGTCTGTTGGAATAGGCGATGGCGTGGGCGCGGGCAAGTTGATGAAGAATCCCGGCATCGGTCGGGGCGGCCTTGGCTTTTTCGGTCAGGTTTTCGATGAGCCGCTTGATCGGGATGTCCTGGGTTTCGACCCGCATGTACATCCCGAGGACGGGCAATGAGAGGCCGATGAGTGTTGCAAGGACGGACGGAATGACGGTGTGGTTTTTCATTGTAGTGGCATTTGATCTGGATGGCATTTACACAGATTGATCACTAGAGTGACACCGAAGATCAAAGAATCTTGGAATTGTTTTGGATTTTTTCGTAAGGGTGTCTTCGGAGGGATTGGCTTTCGATTCGCGGGCATCATAGGCGGTTTCCCGAAGCGCGTTGGGGCCAGATCGAGTTCGTTGATGCGGGGGCTTCCTGGCCAGTGGCTTTGCCGAGCATGAAAATCGGGTCGTATCCGTGCAGCTTGAACCATCCGTTCGCGAATTGGTGCAGGCAAAATATCAAGGACATGTGCGGAGATGGTGTTTCGTTCGGCACCGATTATAAGCCGGAAGTTC
>CANBTO010000324.1 GCA_947372405.1 Verrucomicrobiaceae bacterium | reverse complement strand
GGGAAATTTTTTCCCAATCATCCCGCCGCAATCCCGCTCCAGCCATACCGGCCACACGAAATGATGCAGCGTCAGCATCACCTTCATCCCATGCCCGCGGATGCACTCCGCCACCCGCCGGTAATGCGCCAATGCCGCCGGATCGAAATTTCCCTCCGCCGTCTCCACCCGCGCCCACGCGACCGAGAACCGGAACAACTTGCACCCGAGCCCTGCCGCCGCCGCGATGTCCTCCTCATAGCGGTTCCAGAAATCCGTCGCCTGCCCGCGGGCGGTTAGACCTTGGCAGCGTTCCCACACATCCCACACGTCCTCACAACCCGGATCATGGGCCTCCACCTGATGATCCGCATTCGCCGTGCCGAAAAGAAAGCCTTTGGGAAATGCCATGGGTGCCGCGTCTTTCCAATCTATTGCCCCCCGAGCGTCAAGGATGTTCCGTGGGCCGACATCTCAGTCCCGTCAAGGAGCGTGGTCGTTTCGCCGGCGAGTCTCGCACTCCGCAGGAAGCCCACGAAGCCGGCGTGATTCGGCAGAGTCGTGAGATTCCGCACTCGACGACGAGTCGCATAGCATGGAGATTCAGGTGAAATGCGACTTGTCATATAATACAATGTTAGACGTTTCCTCGCGTCTCCCGTGAACGAAATGTTTTTGAAAGATTCTAACCTGCACTCCGTATTCATTTATCGGTCTATGCGTGTCATCATCACATCCATTACCAGTCTCATCATCCTGTGCTCAACGGCCCTCAGTTCCGATGACTCATCGAAGGTGCCGGGACGCTGGATTCGTCCCAATACCACCGGCATCGGTGACAAGCAGGAGGGATTCACCCTCCACACAAACGGAACCGGTGAGTTCATTGGCATTCATTCCATGCGACTCGTCTCGTGGAAGCTCAAAGAAGACAAGCTCATCATCGCAACGAATACGGAGCGCTACCCACACCCAAACCCGGTAACTTACATACTCGCTTACACACCCGATGGACGACTTACGATTCACAATCGCCAGGGCGATTATTTGGATGGCACCTACAAGCGTGCAGCCAAATAGACAACGCGGCCCGGAAACGCCTAACCATGCGCTGCAGCGAACAGGCGGAGCGGTCACGGCACCTGCGGCAGACCACCGCCGCCTTTCCGCCCACTGGCAGGTTAACAGATACGGTGGGCACCGGAAGAGGGGACAGTAAGGTCCACGCTCCTGATGCGACGCGGGAGCGTTTCAGAAAGTTTGCCACGCGGGCTTGTTGTCATAAACCCAGCGATAGTATTCCGCCCGTTGCAAGAGGCCTGCCGCCGGTTCGTCGAGACACACTTTCACGACCGGATGCATCTGGAGAATGGAGGCCGGATTGAGCGATGTGAGCGGCCCCTCGACTGCTTCTGCGATGGCACCGGCCTTGCTGGAGCCGAAGGCTAACAGTAGATTCAATCGCGTTTCCATGATGGTGCCGATGCCCATGGTGATGACGTGATGCGGCACGGCTTCCTCACTGCCGAAGAAGCGGGCGTTGTCCTTGCGGGTGCGCGGCGCGAGCGTCTTGATGCGCGTGCGCGAGGCCAGTGAAGAGGTCGGTTCGTTGAAGCCGATGTGACCGTCGGTGCCGATGCCGAGCACTTGCAAGTCGATCCCGCCCGCCGCGCGGATGGCGGCCTCGTACGCCGCGCAGAACGCGGGAATGTCCGCCGCATTGCCGTCGGGAATGTGGACATTTTCCCGCTTGATGTTCACATGACGGAAAAGATTTTCCCACATGAAGCTGTGGTAGGACTGAGAGTGTTCGCGCGGCAGTCCGATGTATTCGTCCAAGTTGAAAGTGGTGACCCCGCTCCAGTCGAGATTCATATCCACTAACACCTGATAGAGTCGCAGCGGAGTGCTGCCGGTGGCGAGTCCGAGCACCGCATCCGGCTTTTCGCGCAGCAGGCGTGCGATGATCCTCGCGGCGACATCGGTTGCGGCTTCCGGTGTGGGTTGGATGATGATTTCCATTAGATCGTTCCGAGTTTTTGGCCGAGCTTCCGGCGCACGTCGGCATTGAATTGATCGATCAAGCCGCAGACAAATTCAATGATGTCCTTCGATTCGTCAGCCACCAGCGGAGTGAGGTCGATGCCGAAGATGAGCTGCGTGGCGGAGTCGGTGGCGTGGGAATCGAAAAAAGTCGCGTTGGCCGAGCGGCGACCGAGGGTGGCGAGATCGTAGCGTTTGCCGCCAGCGATTTGCGAATCGAAGATCCCGTTCAAGGCGGCTGCTAGATTGTCGCGACCGCTCACATCCATCAGCACCTTGTCGGCATCGGGTAGCCAATCGAGATTCCGCCAGACTTCGCAGCCGATGACTTGCTTCGGTCGTTGGTCGCGCGGTAGCTCGCGCATGGCTTGCAGTGCCGCGATCGTTACGCCGATGTGGGTGTCGTGTTTGTCAGCGGGATTGTGGGTATAAACCACCTCGGGGCGGGTCTCTGTTAGTATTTGTTTAAGATCGTTCTTGAGCTCCTGCGCGGTCGGGGATTTCACCGCACTGCTCGGATAGTCGAGCTGAAACATCGCGCCAAAGCCACCGACGACGGCGGCGGTGTTTTGTTCCTGACGGCGGATGGTCATCATTTCCGCATCCGTGAAATTGGCATAAGGGCCACTGCGGGAACTGCCGGCACCGTTGGTGCAGGTGACGCCGCCGAACCATCGGTCATCGCGGGCGAAACAGGCGAGGATGCCATGGAACGCCATGAACTCAAGATCGTCCTGATGTGCGCCGATGCCGAGGTGGGTGATGCGTGAAAGCGCCTCATTCTCGGGCTTGCCGTCGGGGATGAAAATTCCAGCAGTGGGATAGTGAAGTTGCATCAACTTATTTTTTCGCTTTGGGCAGGCTCGCCGCCGCCACTGCCTGACCAACGCGGCGGGATTTTTCGTCGGGCACGTGCATTTCGACCGCATGGGCGGCTTCGGGAAATTCTTTCGCTAGGACCTCGCGTGCCTTGGTTAGAACGATGTCACCGCCTGTTCCCGTGGTCACGCGGCCGAGAATTAACATGTGCTCGTAATCGTAGAAATCCAAGTAGTGAGGGATCGTGTAGCCGAGATAGACGCCGATGGTTTCGTAGATTTTCGCGGCCCGTTCGTCACCCGCAGCCATCAGGTTTTGGACCTCCTTGAGACGCTCGGGCAAATCCATGGCCTTGGGCAATTTGATTTTCGCCGCAGGCAGGAGTTTGTTGACGGCTTGTTGCGAGAAATACAGTGCGCCGATGCCGATGTCGCCGGACCACTCGTCGGCTACGGCCTGCGGATTGTAATCGACCGGGGCGAAGGCGAGTTCGTTGAGCCAGCCAAGGATGCGGCCTTTTTTATCCATGAAACCGGCGGCTTCGCTGGAACCCATCGCGATTCCTAACATGCCTGTCTGTTGGAGCGAAAGCGCCCCCGCGAGCGCCGTGACATCGCCGTCGTTCATCACCACCAGCGGCACGTTCCATTCCTTCGTGATGCGCTTGAAAACGGCGGCGGCGGTGGGGAAAAGTTTTTTTGGGATCGCCCGTAACAGCGAGGCGACGCGGATTTCGTTGTCCACGATGATACCAGCGGAACTGCCGCCGATGGCGTCCACCCGGGGCATACAGGCCGCAGCGCGATGGAGTGCGGCGGAAATGTGGTGATAGTGATATTCCGGGTTGGTCTGGATTTTCGGATCCCACGGAGTTTCCTCGGTGAAGATCGCCTCGCCATCGACCACGGCGGAAACTTTGTAATCGCTCGCGCCCAAGTCGAAGCCGATGCGGCAACCTTTGAGATGTCCGCCAGCCGCGACTTCCATGTCTTTGGCGGCAGGGACCCGGTCGGCGGTGGTGAGGACGACTTCAAATTTCCGCCCGTAGGCGAGGGCCATCATCTCGCAATCGAACTTGCGCGCACCGCGTGCCGAGTAAGTCTTGCGAATGAACTCGCCGATCACTGCGGGGCCGCCGACATGGAGCTTCCAGCCGCCGCGGGCCCAGAGCAAAAATTTCACCAACCGCTCGACATAAAGCACGGTCGCGGCATCGGGCACCGGGCTGACGAGGGTTTCAAATCGCGAGAGCAGGCCACATTCGCGCTCCAGCCCGAGCACCAGTGGCACGCCCTTGCCGGACGCCCGCACGCTCCGGACATATTCACGGTTGAATCGGATCGCGGGCTGGAACCCAGAGTCCAGCGGCGCGGGAATGGCAAGTTTGGGCGATGATGTGGCCATGGTCAGCGGGGTGATTTTTTGCCTTCGAAGTGCTCTTCGATTTCCTCCAGTGTCCGGCCTTTGGTTTCTGGTAGAAAAAATGCGGCGGTGATGAAATAGACCACCGTACACGCGGCCCAGAAAGCGAACATCGCGAAGTAGCCATAGTTGCCAACGATCGGTAGGAAAAACGCGGCGATGCCGGTGGAAACGCCCTGATTGACTAACAACGCGACGCCCATGCCCACGGAGCGGATGCGGGTCGGCATCAATTCTGAGAGAGCGAGCCAGACACAAACTCCCGGGCCGACGGAGAAGAAGGCGATGAAAAACGCCAAACAAACGGCAATCAAAATGCCGGTCGTCTCGGTGGGAACCGGTCCTGCCAGTGCGCGGATGATGCGCAATGGCTTAGCGGCATTTTCCTTGTCACCCGGTATTGGCGAGACCTTGAGCACGCGGGTCTTGGTATCGTTGCTGATGGCAACGGTGATGCCCTGCTTCTCGCCATACGCATAGAGAATGGAAAGCTGCATCGGCTGCCCAACCTCGACGATCTGGCCCAAATCAACTTTCGTTAAATCAATATACAGAGTGTCTGCGGAAATCAGCTTCTCGACTTTTTCCTTAACGTCCACCCGCTTTGATTCAAACGAGTAGAACACAGCGGAACTGACGATGAGCGAGAGAATGATGCCACCGGTGCCGAGGGTCAGGAGGAATTTGCGTCCCTTGCGATCCACCAGCATCACGGCGACGACGGTCATTAAGCAGTTGAGGATCTTGATCCAGAGTCCGCTTTTCGAGGCGGCGGCCGCACTCAAGCCAGCTTGCTGGAGGATGGTGCTCATGAAGCCAAGAATCGAATTGATCCCGGTGGCTTGGGTGCAGCCAAGGACGACGCAGGCGATGAGAAAGGGGATGATGTATTTCCGTTGGGTGAAAATTTCGCCCAAAGACTCGCCGAAACTGACCTTGGGTTTCGCATGTTCGTGGGTCAAAGCAGTCTCCAATTCAGCAAGTTCCAAATCCGTTTCAGCCATTGTGCGAGAGCGCAGCATTGCTGCGCGGGCCTGCTCTTTGCGCCCCTTGCGATACAACCAGCGGGGTGACTCAGAAATGAAGAAACCGCCGATCAAGAACAAGAGCCCCGGATAAATCACGGAGAGGAACATCCCGCGCCACGCATGGTTGGCTGCGGCGATGATCGCTGTTTGATCTCCAGCCGCAAGGTCGATGGCCGCCTCCGCGTGCTTCGTGTAATAGTCGCCGACGAATGCCGCCGCGACGATGCCGAAAGTGAGCATGAATTGGAAAATGGAAGTACCCTTGCCACGCGTGTCGGATTTCAAACACTCTGCTAGATAGAGCGGAACAACCACTGCAATGACGCCACCGCTCATGCCTTGGAGGATACGCCCGAGTAGCAACGGCACATAACTTTGCGAGGTGAAAATGATCGCGACACTCGCGACGAACATCACCGCGCTGATCAACATCATCAACTTGCGGCCTAGCAGGTCCGCAAAAAACCCGGCAATCACCGAGGCAAACATCGAGCCACCCAAAACCGCCGCGACGATGACCGACTTATTCTCCTCGGTCATGGAAATGGTTTTCCCAAGATAGCCGAGCGCGGGGTCGATGATCCCGATGTCGATGCCGTAAAGCAGTCCGCCGAACCCGGCGACGAGAAGGAGGAGTCGATTATAACTGCTTTTATCGGTATCAGTACCGGTCGCTGGATTTTGGCTCATGTCGGTACGTTCGGCAGGTTTTATGTCGTGTGGGGAGACTTGCAAATCAGCGAGGGGAGTCAAGCGAACAAGACTCGCGATCACTATGTCATAATTCGCCACTCGTGGGCCAACGGGAATTCATCCATTTTTATTGGTAAAACCGGCCCCAAGCTCACGTTAATGTG
>CANBTO010000323.1 GCA_947372405.1 Verrucomicrobiaceae bacterium | reverse complement strand
GGATTGCGTCCCACCGCGCCGATGGAGTTGTATTCGAAAACCCTCAGGACCGGATCGGGCACACCGAAACGCAGGGCGAACAGATGGGAGCTAAAGCTGTAACAACCGGAGGACCCCCAATCGTGGATCAACCAACCGGACGCGGGCGGTGCGATGCCGCTGCGGTCGTCGATGGCGAGTTTCCAGCGCTCGCGGTGGGTGGGCGTGCGGTTGGCCTCGGCGATGGCGAGGGCCGCCTGTTTCGGGGGGAGATCCCAGAGCTTTTCGGGCAGGCTGTTAGAGACCGAATCTTCAGGGCCGTCAAAGGTGTCACGGCGCTTTTTGCCTTGGAAGAAAGCCGCAAGTTCCGCGGCTGGTCGGTCTTTGAGCGAGCGGAACACATAGGGCGGCCGGGACGGAGCCTGTGGTGTGGGTTCTTCGTCGTCAGAGCTGGATGAATCCCTGATCACCGGGTAACCGAGGGCGCCGGACTTGGCGATGGATGCCAATGTTTCCCCGGGTTTCATCACTCGGATGTGGGCATGCTCGGGAATCTCTCCGGCGGAATAACATTTCCGTTCGGTGTCCCAGCGGAAGACGAATTTCATTTGATCCGCCGGCTTTGTGGCGGAAGCAGGGCCGAAGGCGATCTCCGCGATGCCGTCCTTGTTGTCGTCGAAGCAGGTGAATCTCCAGTCGTTCGAGTCCGATGCGGATTGTGGATGCCAGTTGTAGATGACCTGTAGTAAAGTGCGCGGATTCGGCTCGATGCTTTGCAGTTCGAACATGGTGACGGAGTCCTTTGGCGCCTCTTTCACCGAGTAGTTGGTGGAGTCCGCACGGTCGAGGATGCCGTCATGATCGAAGTCGAAATAATAACCCTCGTTGGTGTAGTTGTCTCCTCCGAACGGGCGGACTTCCCTGCCTTTGGAATCGAATACCATCAGGACACTGTCGCGGACGGGATCGAGATCGGGTTCGCTCCGGAAAGAAACCGTGCCGGTGGCCGTGTCGAAGAGTTCCTCGGGTTTGTCGATCTCGTAGCCTTCATGCAAGCTCAAGCTCAACGAGGACTTGTATTGATGGGACGCGCACAGCACGTGGAGCGGCGGAGCGTTGTCCCGTTGGGCTGCTGTTAGAAAGCGGACCTGGGTAAGGGTATATGAGGCCGGGTCGTTTTCGGTGAGTCGGGCCACTTCCGCTTCGCGGGTGGCGGGATCGCCCAGTTTCGCAAAATCGGCGGTTTTCAATGAATCCGCGCGAACGGCTGCGGACGCCAGCATCAGTGCGAATAGAGTTCTCACATGGATATAACACCCGCTGGCGTGAGTTCTTGGAAGAAAAACTTCGGAAAGAGCTGAATCCGCCCGAATCAGGCGGTTTTTGCCCGCCGTTCTGCCTTGAGCATGCCGCAGCCTGCGGCCACGTCGATGCCGCGGCGCTGACGGAAGGTGCAGGGGAAACCGGCGGCACGCAGGATTCGTTGGAACTGGTGGCCTGAGCTACTGGCGTTTCCGGAAAACCCGCCGGTCGGATTGAGCGGGATCAGGTTGATGTGGGCGTCGATGCCTTCTAACAAACTAACAAGGCGCTGCGCGGTCTCGGGTGAGTCGTTTTTCCCGGCGATGAGCGTCCACTCGAAGAAGATGCGTTTGCCGGTGCGCGCGCCGTAATCGCGGCAGGCGTCGATCAACATCTCAAGCGACCAGCGTTTGCTCGCGGGGACGAGCGCGGAACGTTCCTCCTCGGTGGAGCCGTGAAGGCTGACGGCGAGACGGTAGGGACTGTTTTCCTCCGCCAGACGCTGGATGCCTGGCACCACGCCGACAGTGCTGATGGCAATCTTCGATGGGCCGATGCCGATACCGCGTGTGTCAGAAATGATGTCCAGTGCGGCCATCACGGCGTCGATGTTGTGGAGCGGCTCGCCCATGCCCATCATGACTAGGTTGCGCAGATGTCTGTTAGGAGCGATCTGTTTCAGCACCCGCCGGGCGTGTAGGACCTGGGCGACGATCTCACCGGGACGCAGGTGGCGGACGAAGCCCATCTGGCCGGTGGCGCAGAACACGCAGCCCATCGCGCAGCCGGCCTGGGTGCTCACGCAGACGGTGTGGCGGCCATCGTAGCCCATCAACACGGTTTCGATCACCTGGCCGTCACTGAGGCGCAGCAGGAATTTGCGCGTCAGCCCGTCGCTGCTGTGGATCTCATCGACGACTTCCGGAGCATCGAGGAAATACGGTTTTCCTTCGCCGACGGATGTTTCGATCCATTGTTTCAGCGGTGGCAGGAAATTCCGCGATGCGAGGTCCAGTTCGCCATCGTGTTGCAGCGTGCGCCAGAGCGTTTTCGCATGGTGAAGAATCACGCCGTCCGCCGCCAAGGCCGCGACGAGCCCGGAAAAACCGAGATCGTGCAGGGAATGACGCGGCGCGGAGTCCATGCGGGAATCAAGCCACGGTGTCAGGCCCGTTCAAGCAGCGAATTGGCGGCATGTCAGGAGTGGCTGCTCTCCAAGAGCTCCTTGAGCCGCTCGCTGATGAGATCGCTTGAGATTTCACTGCTCGAGATCGGCTCGCCAAAGGTGATTCGTGCACGCGGCCATGGCTTTTTCCAAAGATGATCCTTCCTCCATTCTCTCCGGAACGCCAGTGCGGACCCGAACAAGCCCGTGATCACCACCGGCACCGTCGGGCATTTCGCCCCTCTGGCCATGACCTCAAGCCCACGCTGGATCTCGCGAATCGATCCATCACGCGTAAAACCTCCTTCCGGATAAATGCAGATCGGCTCTCCGTTCTTCAATGCGGTGATTGCCGCGACAATCGCGCTTCGTGGCTTCTTCTTGTCCACAGGAATGCACTGGGTGTTGTGGGTGACCATGTAAACCAAGGGCTTCCGGTGAAACGTCTGCGTGATGATGAAACGCACCCGCCGCGGACAGGCGACGATCAACAACAGCGAATCGATCCATGTCACATGATTGCAGGCGAGTATGAAGGCCCCCTCCATCGGCACGAGATGGGCGTTCCGATAAGTCATCCGGCACAAAATCCGGCAGATTGTCCCCAAAACGAACCGTATCGCCCAATCTATCAATCGTTTCATAGGGTGCACAAAAATCACGGACCAGTCCGCTGGTTGACGTGGCCCGAAGGTGCAGGATATCGGCCGCGAATCAAACTTATCTTCCCCGTTGCCGGCATCATCCACCGCCGGATTGAAAATTTGGAATTTGATTCCCGGGCTTCCGCCACTAGAGAAAGACCCGCGTTCGCCAGTCCATCATGCTCTCCCGCTTCATTCGCCGCCGACCATCTGCGGGCCCGGTTCCCACCCTGGCGAACGTCGCGTACGGAAATGACTGCTCCAGACAGAAACTTGACTTCTGGGCGGGTTCGCAAAAGAGCCAGGCACCCAGCCCCGCGCTGATCTTTTTCCACGGCGGGGGATTCGTCTGCGGCTCCAAGTACTACTGCCGGCAAATGCGCGAAGTCCAGGAACGCGGTGCCGCCGCAATCGCGGTGAACTACCGCTACGTGAGAAAACCCGGCAGCACGGTCGCACAATCGATGGATGACAGCCTGCGGGTTTTTGATTTCATCCGGAAAAACGCGGAGAAGTGGAACATCGACCCCGCCCGCATCGCACTGCACGGCAAGTCGTCCGGCGGCTGCCTGGCCTTGTGGCTGGGCATGAACGAATCCGTCAGGGGAGTCACGACACACAATGCTCCGACGACGCTCGAACCGGAATACCTCGTCGAAATCGGCAAACGGAGAATCGAAGCCTTTTGGCCGATCTGGGCGCCGATGAGCGACACCTACCTGCCCTCAGGCTTGAAGTCACAACGGGTCCTGCAGCTGATCGATGAGTTCTCGCCGCTCAACCGGGTCCATCCCGGCAGTCCACCTCTTTACCTCCAATACACCGCGGACAGGCCGTCTCACGGTATCGGCTGGCTTCATACGCTACATTGCGTTCGCTACGGCGAACTCATGAAGGAGCGCTATGATCAGTTCGGAATCTCTTGCGAGCTCGCCAGCCCATCGCTGCCGCCAAACCGGACGCCTTTGGAATTTTTGTGCCAAGTCCTGGAGCTGGATGCCGAGCCGCCAACGGCTTCCTGTGAGACTCAGGCTTGAGTGGGGCTCTGCTTCGTGACTCCGGCACTCTCAGTGACACCCTCTCTTGCCATGTGACGGAATATCTGATAGGCCACATCCATGAGCGAATGGTACTACGCAAGGAACGGGCAGCAGAGCGGACCGGTGAGTTTCGAACAACTCCGTGAACTCGCTTCCAGTGGCGGCCTGCATCCGGTCAACGACTTGGTCTGGAACTCGACGATGAAGGACTGGACACCCGCCGGCCAGGTGTCCGGGATTTTCGCAACTCCCTCGCAAGCCTCCGTGCCTGCCCCTGATCCTTCAAACCCCTATGCCGCGCCGCAAAGCACGTGGGTTGAGCCAGTTGCCCAACATTCAGGTGACACTCTCATGGAAATCGTGCCCGGCAGCGAACCGATCGACGCGATGGCCTGTGTGAAGCGTGGTTTCGATCTGGCAAAACGCAACGCCTCGACCCTCGTGATCATCTTTTTGGTTTATTTCGCCGTGGTCATGGGGCTTAGCATGGTGAGTTCGGTGATACAGAATGTCATGATTGCCGTATCCCAGCATGGGGTGGATGTCCACAGCTCTCGCACGGTTGGCCCAGTTGGCCCTGTTGGTGCCGTGCACGGCGCACGACAACTTGGCCCGGTGATTTTGACTGTGATCATCATCATGCAGATTGTTCTCCAGTTGGCAGGCGCGTACCTGGGGTTGGGGCTGATCCGGGTCTGTCTGAATTTGGTATCCGGCAAACCCGCCACGGTTGCGATGTTGTTCGGAGAAGGCAAAAAACTTCTGCGGATGGTGGGAGCCTCCATTCTTTTCTTCCTGATGTTTTACATCGGCTTGCTGTTTTTAATCGTGCCGGGTGTGTATCTGTTTCTGCGCTACGGCTTCTACATGTTTGCCATCGTGGACCGTGATCTGGGCGTGATGGATTCGTTTTCCTACAGTTCCACACTTACAACGAACAGCCGGATGAACCTGTTCGTGCTGTTTCTGCTTGGCTTTCTGATGATGCTTGCGGGTTTTCTGGCATGCTGTGTCGGGATATTCGTCGCGACGCCGGTGATTTATCTTTCGCTGGTGGTGGCCTATCGCTGGATGCAGTATGGCCACCGTGCCGCGATGGACCATCCGGGGACGCAGACACCGATGCTTTCGGGCGTGTGAACCGGGAAACCCGGCCCATCGCGCAGCCTCCGCTTGCCCTCTGGCCGGGCATGGCTACCCTCGGGCCGCCCGATGTCCGATTCCTTCGTCCACCTCCACCTGCACACCGAGTTTTCCCTGCTCGACGGCATGATCCGCACCAAGGATCTGGCCAAACGCGCCGCCGAACTGGGCATGCCCGCTGTGGCGATGACCGATCACGGCAACCTCTACGGAGCCATCGAGTTCTATCAGAACTGCAAGAAGGCCGGGGTGAAACCGATCTTCGGCTGCGAGATCTACCTCGCGCCACTGTCGATGGAGGACAAGAAGGACTTGGTCGGCCGCAAACGAGCCACCCACATGACGCTGCTCGCCGAGACCAACGAGGGCTGGAACAACCTCTCGAAGCTCGTTTCCAAGGGCCACCTCGAAGGACTCTACTACGGGAAACCTCGAGTCGACCGCGAGGCGCTGCGCCAATATTCCAAGGGCATTATCTGCCTGACCGGCTGCATCTCCGGCCCGGTGAACGAGTGGCTGCGCGCCGGCGACGAGGAGAAGGCCCGCGAAACGATGGCCGAGCTCGTGGACATGTACGGCAGGGAAAATGTTTACGTCGAGATCCACAACCACGGCCTCGAACCGCAGCGCGTCGTCACGCCCGGCTTGTTGAAACTGGCAGCCGAGTTCGGCCTCAAGCCGGTGGCGGCGAACGACGTGCATTTCCTCAACCGCACCGACCACGAGGCGCACGACGTGATGATCTGCATCGGCACCGGCCACCTGCTCATCGACGAGAACCGCATGCGCTACACGCCGGAGGTTTACTTCAAGACGGCGGAGGAAATGCGCTCCTTGTTCGCGGATGTGCCCGGTGCCTGCGACGCCACGCTGGAGATCGCGG
>CANBTO010000322.1 GCA_947372405.1 Verrucomicrobiaceae bacterium | reverse complement strand
ATGTTAACCGTGCTCTGCGTCGCCATCTACGTGGTCACCAGCCTGATGACACCGGCGATGGATCCGAAGGAAGTTGCCAAAGTCTGCTGGGATCATCCGCTCGCCTTCCTCAAGGGCCGCCTCATGGGCATGGGCGATCCAAGGCTTGTCACGGTTTACCTGTTGGCGGTGATCGGAGTGTTGTATTACTGGCTCCATTAAAGCGGGTATGGAGAAGGCAACAAAGACACTGTGATGAAAACCAATCCACTTGGAAAAACCGGACTGAACGTCTCGGCCTTGAGTTTCGGCGCGTCCGCACTTGGCGGTGTCTTCCATGCCATCGACGAAGAGGATGGCATCCGCGCAGTCCACACCGCGCTCGACGCCGGCATCAACTACTTCGACGTCGCCCCCGCTTATGGCGGCACCGTTGCGGAAACCGTTCTCGGCAAGGCACTCAAGGGCGTCCCTCGAGACCGCTACTTCCTTTCCACCAAGGCAGGCAAGTATACCGATCCAGGGGCCTACGGAGCCGATGAACTCAACTATTCGGAGGCCCGCATCCGCGCCGGTCTGGATGCGAGCATGCAGCGTCTGGGCGTCGATTACGTCGATATCGTCCACCTCCATGATTTCGAATACCAGGGCTTTTCGAAAACCGAAAGCGCCTTTGCCGAAGGATTTCCCGCGCTGGTCAAACTCAAGCAGGAAGGCCGCATCGGAGCTGTCAGCGCCGGTATCTATCCGCTGGAACTCTGGAAACGAGTCGTCGCCGAAGCGCCGGTGGACGCCATCCTCACGCACAACCATTATTGTCTCAACGACACCCGCGGTCGCGAACTCGTCGAACCATGCCGTGCGAAAAACATCGGCATGATCAATGCATCGCCCTTCGCCAGCGGCCTGCTCACCGGCGGCCCGATCGCCGATTGGCATCCCGCCAGCGCGGAGGATCGCAAGCTCTTCGCCGAAGCCGCCGCGTTCTGCAAAGCCGAAGGAACCTCGCTGGCCAAGATCGCCTTCCAGTTCTCCTGCCAGAACTCGCCTTTCCAAACCACGATGTTCAGCACTTCGCGCACCAGTTCGCTGGAACGGAACCTCGCATGGTTCGCCGAGCCGCTGGATTCGAATCTAACGGACGCGGTGCTCGCAATCCTCAAACCCGTCGCCGACAAGCAGTGGAACTACGACGCCGGAGTGGACCGCCTCAAGGAAAACGAAAGCAACTGACATTCCATGAAAATCGACAGCCACCATCACCTCTGGGCGATCAACGACACGGACTACGTCTGGATGTCCGAAGCTCACGCCGTGATCCGCCGCGACTTCCTCTCCGCCGACCTCGATGCCGTGCTGGCCGGATCCGGCATCGATGGCAGTGTCGCCGTCCAGGCCCGGCAGATGGTGGAGGAAACCGATTTCCTGTTAGGCATCGCGGACGCCAACCCGCGCATCAAGGCCGTCGTCGGCTGGGTTCCCCTCTGTGAGCACGGTGGAGAGCCGTGGCTGGAGAAGATCGCCGCCCACCCGAAGCTCGCGGGCGTCCGCCATGTCGTGCACGACGAGCCTGACGACGACTTCATTCTGCGCCCGGATTTCAACGATGGCATCCGCAACCTGGCAAAATACGGACTGCTCTACGACATCCTCATCTTCTGGAAGCACCTGCCGCAGACGATCCGCTTCGTGGACATGCATCCCGGTCAGCCGTTCGTCGTCGATCACCTCGCCAAGCCGCGCATCGTATCCGGAAACTTCGATACCGAGTGGGCCGCCGGCATCCGCGAACTGGCGAAACGCGAACACGTTTCCTGCAAGGTTTCCGGCATGCTCACCGAGGTGCGCGGTGAATCATGGGACCTTGATCTGCTCCGCCCCTACTTCGAAACCGTTTACGACGCGTTCGGCCCGCAACGCGTCATGTTCGGCTCGGACTGGCCGGTCTGCCTGCTGCGCTCCAGCCATGCCGAATGGACGCGACTCTGCGCCGACCTGACCCAATCCCTCGGCGCGGACGAACAAGCCGCCTTCTGGGGAGGAAACGCCGCGCGCATCTATCAGCTCACCACATCCACATCAAACACAACATCATCATGAGTATCGAATGGAAGGGCGTCATGCCCGCCACACTGACACAGTTCAACGAAGACCTCACCCTCGACCATGGCATCATGGCCGACCACGCAAAATGGCTGATCGAGAACGGTTGCTCCGCCATCATCGTGCACGGCTCGCTCGGTGAAGGTGCCACACTATCCTTTGAGGAAAAAGTCGCGCTGCAGAAAACCTACGTCGCAGCCGTTCCTAACACCCCGATCGTTCCGGGCATCGCCGCGCTGACCACCAAGGAAGCCGTCGATCTCGCGAAAGCCGCCAAGGACAATGGCTGCCGCGGCCTGATGGTGCTGCCGCCCTACCTTTACTCGTCCGACTGGCGCGAGATGAAGGCCCACATGAAGGCGGTCATCGGTGCCACCGACCTGCCCTGCGTCATTTACAACAACCCGGTCGCCTACAAGACCGACTTCACGCCCGCGCAGTTGAAGGAACTCGCCGACGAACTTCCCAACGCCGAGGCGGTCAAGGAGTCCTCCACCGACGCACGGCGCATCGCCGCCATCCGTGAAGTGGCGGGCGACCGGCTGGTGCTGGGCATGGGCGTGGACGACTGCGCGCTCGAAGGCTTCGCCATGGGCGTGGAATTCTGGATCACCGGCGTGGGCGACGCCTTCCCGGCCTACAACGTGAAACTCTTCGAACTCGGCACCACCGGCCGCATCAAGGAAGCCATGCCGATCTATCTCTGGATGCTGCCGCTGCTGCGCATGGACACCGTCGTCAAGTTCGTGCAACTCATCAAACTTCAGCAGAACCTCGCCACCGGCGGCAAATTCGGCAACAACCGCGTCCGTCCGCCGCGTCTCGAACTCGTCGGCGCCGAGCTCGCCGAAGCCACCGCCATCATCGAAAAAGCCCTCGCCACCGCGCCGGCACTGTAAATCGGTTTATCAAACCACGGATTGCACGGATTTGATGACCACCCGCTTGATTGCGTGTGATCTTCTCCATATCTCCCATCTTAATCCGTGCCATCCGTGTAATCCGTGGTAAATCAATCTTCCGCTTCTCCAACTGACTCCACTCCCATCATGCAACTCCTCGGCACCTCGTTCATCGGTTATTCACGCTCCTCCGGCACGGAGGTCTGCGGACACGGCGTCCAACCCGGCACCGGCACCATCCTAGAGCCCGCCTACCTCGCGGCCACGCCGGAGGAAGTGGAGCGCGCCATGGCCCTCGCCTCGGCGGCCTTCCCGGTTTATTCCCATCTATCAGGAAAAACCCGCGCCGGTTTCCTGCGCGCCATCGCCACCGAGATCGAAGGCTCGGTGGAGGACATCGTCGCCCGCGGTCAGCTTGAATCCGCCCTGCCCGAACCCCGCCTGCGCGGAGAAACCGCCCGCACTACCGGCCAACTCCGCATGTTCGCCAACCTCATCGAGGAAGGCTCATGGCTGGACGCCCGCATCGAACGCGCCGATCCTGACCGAAAGCCGATTCCCAAGGTCGATCTCCGCTCGATGCTGCGTCCGCTCGGACCCGTCGCGGTTTTCTGCGCCAGCAATTTCCCGCTCGCCTTCTCCGTGGCCGGTGGTGATTCCGCATCCGCCCTCGCCGCCGGTTGTCCGGTGGTGGTGGTCGCGCATTCGTCGCACCCCGGCGTCGCTGAAATCGTGGCTTCCGCGGTGATGCGTGCCGCACAGGCCTCCGGCATGCCGGAAGGCGTGTTCTCCGTACTCTACGGCGGCGGACGCAAGGTCGGCCAGGCGGTCGTGAAACACCCTGTCATCCAGGCCGTCGGTTTCACCGGATCCCGCGCCGCTGGCACCGCCCTGATGGACACCGCTTCCAAGCGCAAGCAGCCGATCCCGGTTTATGCCGAAATGAGTTCCGTCAACCCGGTCGTCATCCTGCCCGGCGCTCTCGCACGTGGCGAGGAAGCTTTGGCGGAAGCGTTTTACGGCTCGCTCACCCTCGGCGTCGGCCAGTTCTGCACCAATCCCGGCCTGGTCTTTCTTCCCGCGGACGCAGGTGATGTTTTCCTAACAAAACTCAAGTCGCTCGTCGAAGCCGGCACTCCCGGCATGATGCTCAACGCCGGCATCTGCAAGGCCTTCGCCGACGCCACCGGCGCGTTTGCCGCAGCAGACGGAGTTTCCACCCTCGCGCGCTCCGCCAACGAAGCCGGCCCCGGCCAAGGTGCGCCCGCCGTCTTCACCGTCTCCATCAGCGACTTTCTCAAGTCCGAAACCCTGCAGGGCGAAATGTTCGGTCCCGCCACCTTGATCGTGCGCGGCAGCCTAACGGAAATCGAAGCCGCCATCCCGCATCTCGAAGGCCAGCTCACCGCCAGCATCCATGGCACGAACGACGAACTCGCCGCCCACACCAACCTTGTGAGCGCCCTCCAAAACCGCGCCGGTCGTCTCATATTCAACGGCTACCCCACCGGTGTCGAAGTCTGCAACAGCATGGTCCACGGCGGGCCTTATCCATCGACTTCGGACGGCCGCAGCACTTCAGTCGGCACCATGGCCATCTTCCGCTACTGCCGTCCCGTCGCATGGCAAAGCTTCCCGGACGCCGCCCTCCCCGCGGAACTCCAGGACGCCAACCCCCTCGGCATCCGGCGCATGGAGTGAGAAGCGTGGCTGATCCTTGTGGCTGGAACAACCTGTTCCAGTCCGTGGCCGGGACAACCTGTCCCGCACCATCCCACAAGCTCACCCACAACCCTCCGCTTTCCTCTCAAGTGGCTGCCGCGTCCCGCCGCAACAAAAACCCACGGGCCATTGGCTGGACCAACCGCAGAGCTGACAGACACACGAACCCTAACATCCTTGTGAAACCCATGAATTCTGGTAAGCCCATCACGAATTCATCGTCCAGAAATCACTACTGGAGATTTTACGAATAAAGATTCTTCGGCAGATACACCAAATGGAGCCAAACCAACACATTTTGAACCGAAGCGACTATAAGATTTGCGCAACGTGGTCATTTGTTATCGGGATTTTGGTAGTAGTTGCGTTCGTGATATCGGTCTTCATCAACCCGTCTGGAGACAATACCCCGGAAATCCTCTGCGTCGGAATTCCGATTATATCCCTGTTTGGATTCCTATATGGATTCATTCCTTCATTTGTTGTTCTCCTGATCGGTCGTTGTCTTTGGAGGGTCCTGAGAAAGTCGCGAGGGAAACCCATCTCCTGACGTTGTGGTTTGCCACCAAGATTAAGGTGTCTAAAAATTCTCGTCTGAGATCACACCCGCACAAGACCAACCGAGATGAATCGCTGTCTGTTTTGGATCCCGCAGCTTTTCTGACCAGCAACCCGGCGTAACTCCGGAACCTGCGGTAATAAAACCATCCGCGCAGCCTCCCCCCTCGCCTTGCCCATTGACAGTCCCGGCGCAACGCCGAAACCTGTGGGCATGATTCGATTGCTCGCCATGTCCTGCCTTGCCTCCGTCGCGCTGGCTGAGCCGCCGTCGATCAGCGTGCCGTCGGCCGAACAACTTCCCGGCGCTGGCATGATGTTCAATGGCTGGCGTATTTCGCCTGCGGGTGAGCACACGGCGTTGCCGGGCGACATGCCGCTCAGGATGCTGACCGCGCCCGATGGCAAGGTGGCGGTAGCGGTGTGCGCGGGTTACAACCATCCGGGCGTGGCGGTTCTCGATATCGCGAGCCACAAGCAGACGCAGTTTTTCCCGCTGCCGCACACGTGGAGTGGCATGGTCTTTGATCGCGAAGGCAAACGCCTCTTTGTGAGCGGCGGAGCTTCGGGAGAAATGCATGTTTTCAAGTATGACCACGGCACACTCACGCCGCTGCCGGCAGTCAAGGTCGCAAAGAAGAGTACGCCGGCCTTTGTCTCGGGCATCGCGGTACATCCTGAGAACGGCAGGCTCTATGTTTGCAACGAGGCGAACCACGAGCTGTGGGTGCTCAACCCGAAGTCGCTGGCGGTGGAGCAGACGATCGATGTGGGGCCGTTTCCGCACAGTTGCCTGTTCGGCGCGGACAAGCGCCACTTGTACGTGACGAACTGGGGCGCGCGCAGCGTTTCGGTGGTGGACACGCAGGAGGGCAACAAAATCCGCGACCTCAGTGTGGGCGTGCGCCC
>CANBTO010000321.1 GCA_947372405.1 Verrucomicrobiaceae bacterium | reverse complement strand
GCCCTTGAAGTCCGCCAAGGTGGAGAGGTTGCCAGCAGGATCCATGACGAAGACAGTCCCGAAGCCGTACCTGCCTCCATGAGATGTCACTCCATAGAAACTTCCGTCACGGCCACGCAACAGGTCCCCTTGTGGAAAAGCCCCCCTGTTGGCACTCTCCGGATCGGACCCGACAAAACTGACCAGCGTTGTTAGTGTTCCGCCCGGCGTGATCTTGAAAACCGTTCCTTTGTCATAAACACCGCCGAGATTGGTCGTCCCGTAGTAAGCCCTCCCTTCGATATCTCCAACCAGTCTTCCTACGGGCTGTTTCCCGTTGTTGACGGTTCCATCACCACCAAAATCCACCATCTTGGTTGTTTCCCCTTTCGTGGTCATTTTGAATATCGCGCCATGCCCGGAGTCCCCCCCGAATAGGGTTGTTCCATATAAGTTCTCATTATTGTCAAACACCAGACCCGCCGATGGGTTGCTCAATCGGTTCGTATTGTCATCCCTTGATAAATCCGCCAATGTTTTCAGAATCCACTTTTTATTATTTCCCAGAATCATCTTGAATACAGTTCCATCACCTGTACCACCACCAGCCGATGTGGTGCCGTAGATATTCCCCATGCCGTCGACTTCCAATCGCCCAGTCGGAGTCTTACCCTTGTTTTCAATGTCATTATCGGTGAAGTCTATCAGAGTTTGCGGATTCCCGCCAGGAGTCATAGTGAAGACTGTTCCATTTCCTCCAGCCCCACCTGCGGATGTCGTTCCGTAGAAATTCCCGTCGTCTTTCCGCCTGATCAGACCCGCTTTTGGCGCCGCACCTCCCTTGGATCCGTCGGATTCATCACCAGTGAAATCGAACATCGTATTTGATTCCCATTTTTTATGACTATTGTTGTATGTCAGTTTGAAGACGGTGCCGCATGAGTGGATGCCACCCGCGTAAGTGCAGCCATAAATGTTTGCCAGCTTGCCGAGTGAATTCACATCCTGAACCAGATCACAGATCGGATTGGCGCCTTTGATGCTTTTATCATCAGCTTGAACTCTGGCGTTTCCGGAAAAATCTGCCAACGTTTCAATCCGCCACTTGCTGTTTACACGCGACAGATAAAATATCGTCCCCTTGTTGTATTTTCCGCCTGAATAGGTTGTTCCGTAAAAACTCCCCGCATGATCTGACATGATTCCAGCAAAGGGTGCGGATCCCGGAGCTAGCAGAGTGGAACCTGGAACCACAGCCATTTTCTTGCCAGTGAAGTCCACAAGGGTATTCAGTTTCCAGTCGCCGGTCGCTTTGTCTCGCACCAACTGGAAAATAGTGCCTTTGCCATAGCTGCCACCGCTTGCAGTAGTTCCATAAATGTTGTGATCCGTCCCTTCCACCAGGACGGCGGACGGAGATCCCCCTCTGTTGTCCCCTTCCTGCGGATTTTTCTTGTATCCGGTGAAATTCACCAACGTGGTGAGCTTCCCGCCCGTCGTCATTTTAAAAATGGTTCCGCAACTGGATCTACCGCCTTTCGATGTGGTCCCATAATAGTTTTTATCCGAGTGAAGCATCAGTTGTGCCATGGGACCCCCGCCAAAAACAATATTTCCGCCGGCAGGACCGATGAAATTCACGAGCGTTGTCAGCATTCCATCCTCATTCATCCTGAAAGCGGTTCCGCTGCTGAATTCACCCCCATGTCTGGTAGTACCATACAAACTCCCATCACTGCCCCGAAACAGAGCAGAGTCAGCAAATGCGCCCTTGTTCCCCGGTCCGTTGTAAGTGAACTCCACCAATGTTGTCAGATACCATTTGCCCGTTTGGTTTTGTGTGATCTTGTAAATCGTTCCGTTGCCAGACTTACCCCCGCCGACTGTGGTGCCGTAAAAGCTCCTCCCGTCAACACCCTGCAGGAGACCAGACTTGGGGGAGGCTCCACTATTTACAACGTCATTCCTGTTGAAGTCCACCAAAGTCGAAAGCTCTCCCTTCGATGTGATCCTGAAGATCGTTCCGTCGCCCGATGTCCCCCCCTCCGAGGTTGTTCCATAAAAATCGTCTCCGCTACCTGATACCAGGTTTCCGATCGGTTTGATTCCTCTTCCCTGAGTGGACGTTTTTCCCGTGAAGATTGCGAGTGGCTTTAGATTATCGATGTAGGAATGGCCAAGTGGAATCTTGAAAACAGTTCCAAACCCGGATCCGCCGGCGGAAGTCGTTCCGTATAGGTGTCCGGCCTTGTCCGCGGCAAGTCTGGCTGTCGGATTCTTTCCGTTGCCACCATTGAAATCCACCAGCGTTTTGATTTTCCCGCCGCTTCCGGGAGGCAGCATGAAGACTGTTCCATAGCCTTTGGTTCCGCCAGCGCCACCCGATTTTGTGGTGCCGTAGAAGTTCCCGTCGAGACCCAACAATAATCCCGCCGCTGGGTTCCCACCTCTGTTTTCGCCCTTGTCGGAATTATTGAAGTCCACCAGTGTTTTGATCTCCTCACCACCTCCTGGTGGCATCATGAAAACCGTGCCCATGCCATACTCGCCACCGGCGGTGGTCGTTCCATAGAAGTTCCCGTCATTGCCAAGTACAAGGTCGGCGTTGGGGTGACTCCCTCTCTTGGAGCCGGACTTCTCGCCGGTGAACTCGACCAGCGTTTTCAACACTCCATCCGGCGTCAGTCTGAACACGGTTCCGCAGTCAGAACTTCCTCCAATGGAGGTGGTTCCGTAGAAGTCCCCGTCAACACCCTGAACCAATCCCGCGCCTGGCTCTCCGCCCTTGATTGAATTATCAGCAGGAATCCTGATCTGCGCGTCAGTGAAGCTGAATATCTTTTCATAAACAGGACCTGACTGCTGGGCACAGATAAGTCCGGACAGTCTTAAAATCGCCATCACGGAAAGGATTGCGATACGAATATTGGGAAATTTTGACATGTTGGTGTTGATATATATAATGGTGATTCCAACTGAAAATCAAATGGCTCAGTGGGTCGGAATAATTGTGCTTTTCAAAGCTGGCTTTCGGATGTGGGAACTCACCGAGTCGCATTCCGCCGTTTTGGGGGCTGCCTGTGAAAGGATTGTCTCCAAGCGAAGATGCAGCTCATTGAGATAAGGCTCCACCATGGAAAACGACGGGTCGGTCAGCCAGCCGTCGACGGTTAAGAGACCGCTGGCGATTCGATCGACAGTCTCTTTCCGAGTCAAAGTGAGATTCTCACTGAGTAGATTTTTGGAGATGGCGAAGTTTGCATTCGGATATACCCCGGTGAACGCCCTGATTTCGGCTTCTGTACGATCCGGATCAAGCAGATAGCTGCGGACAAGTTGTTGCTGGACAGGGTCACCCAGGTCCGCGCGTGCGAACATGTTGGCGACCATTTCCCCTCGCGACTCGCATAGGGCCTTCCGGGAGGCAAGTTGCTCCATCATCACCACCGGTTCCCGAATCGTCAGGCGGTCAAGGGTGAGGAAGGCGGCGTGGGCTATCGCAGCACCTTCCGGACTTCTGTCGGATACAAGGTCGGACAAGAGGCCAGTTGATTCCGTGGCCCTGGCTTGCACGAGAACATCGAAAGATTGGAAGTAGCCGATTGACGGATTTTCGCGCCAACCGGGATTTCTGATAAGCTCCTCTGTTTTGGTGCGCAGGAACTCGCGACTCAGGGGATCAAGCGTAACATGGGCGAAATTCCTAAGACTAACAGCCCATTCATCGGCATCATCGGGGGAGGAGAGGACCTGTTTGGCAACCACGAGTGCCTGCTGCGGATCGATTTGAGCAATCCAGTCGAGCAAGGCGACACGCAGGCTCGGGTAACCATCCAGCGAGCCGTTTCCGCCAATGGAAAAATCTGCGTGTGTGGTCGCGTTCAAGTCCGGATTTGCAAGAAACTCCGTCATCACGGCAGATGCGAGGCTAGGGGGCAGAGAGTCGAGATAAGCTCGAAGGTCGTTCAGGATTTTAGTGGCCTGGTTGGAATAGGTGGTTGCTTTTAATTCCGAGAGAATTCCCAGCAAATGGTTCTTCGCGTTTGATTTGGAAATTCCACCGGCATTCAGCTCCGTCTCCGGATCCCCGTGATCCGCCATTGCGCTTGCCTGACCGCCTTCGAACTGCGGGCGTGAGTTGGCGGGACTGCCGTTGGCGTTGAAAAGCTGTCTGAAGGCGAAAAAACCAAGCAGGAGAATCGAGGCCGCAACCAGAAGGATGAGCCGCGCGTTGATCCAAGGGAAGAATTTCATGCTTTCACAGGGATTTCTATTGAGCAGTCATGTGAACGCAACGATCAAATTGAACTGCCTGTTCTAAAAATTGAAACGACAATTGATCACAGCCGTTCTTCCGTGCACCATTTCATTATAAGGGTTTAATGTGCTGAGCTGATAGTCAACATTACAGATGTCAAGGACACCCGCGCTGATTTCCGCCTGATTGTGCCAGAATCGATAGCCGGCCATGGCGTTGAACTGCCAGAAATCATCATCCGGCATCCTCCCGTCAACAGGCCCGTCCTTGTCATAGGATAGGATCTGGTGATACCAATTCGCCTCAATACGGGCAAACCACCCGGTCGGAGAATTCCAATTTCCAAACAGCGACAACTCTTCAAGGTATGCTCGGTCCGTGTAATCCACAGGCACAAAGGAAGGGAAGATTTTTGCCGGGATCTCCCGGAACCTCGTTCGCAAATCCGAGCGAGTGATCTGGAAAGTCACACCCACGGCGCATTCATGTCCTACAAGTTGATTGAGTGTGGCATCCAGAGCACACTCTTGGTAATCAAGCCGTTGCGGGGTGCCGTCCGGGAAACAGTAATGCAACTGATCATCGGTGTTTTCGTAGCATGAGAATGCTCCAAAGGTGCGGTCGACATCCTGCTGAATCACCTTGAAAGTGGTTCCCCACCAAGTTCCGGTGGGCAAAGCCCCGTCGATGCCCATTCCCCAGGTTTTAAAAACCGGTGCTTCGACCGATCCTACCCCCGTCAGCAGTTCGGAGATCACCGTCCGGTATGCTTGACTGAAACCCGCGACCTGGGAAGGTTCGAGACGGACGCTTTCGTCGAATGTGATCCCTCCTAGCCCCTCGGCATAGGCACCCCGAACATTGAACCAAGGGGAGGGAGCCAGGGTAAAGCCAAGTTTTCCGGACATCTGTTGGTCATTCCGCTGCCTATCATTGACAGGCGGGTTGCGAAAATTGTCAGGATGGTCCAGGCCATCCCAGCCAACTCCGGCAATCAGGGTTGCCCACGATACAGGATTCCAGTAATCATAGGCATACAGGCTGATCCGTTGGGAATCCACCGAAGCATGCTGGTTGACGTGGGCAGGAATGACATAATTTTCCTTTAGATCGTTCGGATCAATGCTCAGGCTTGAATCGGTTTCAAAATTTCCGCCTTGCCATCGAGCTCCTGCAAGAAATGTGTTCTGGTCACCTTGCAGAATTTGCTGCAGTTCCGCGGTGTAGATCTCGAATCGGCGTTTGGTGTACTGTTCGAAATTTGCCAGATCTTTGGATTGCACTTCTCCGATTCCCCCCTCCCCGAAAACATGGTTGATGGATTGCTGCAATTTATTGGAATAAGCATATCCTCCCTCATGGTCGCCCGTGATTTCACTCCTGTTTTCCAACGCATTTATTGTTTTTTCTTCATCACCATCCAGATGCGTGCGATTTAATAGAAATTTCAATGCCTCCGGATCGGACTGTGTCTGGCTGGCACTGAGACGGCCAGCTAGAAACAAAGTGTTCGAGCCCGGCCCCCAGCGATGGTTCCAACCGGCAAGCAGCTGCCCCGGCTCCTGGGTGTCGCGCGCCCTGGCCCCGATCTCCGCAGGCAGGTTGTAGCCGCTCTTTTCGTCCTGCCCGGTACCGAGGAAGTAAAACACGTCGTCTGGCGTGAACTGCCATTTGAACTGAGCGTTGATTTCAGTGCGGGACGTGGCCTTGCCCGAAGGGTCACGGTTGAGATCGAAGTACGCCGCGTCGATGCCGTAGCTGAAGGACCCGGATGTTCCGAACACCGAGGCCGTCGAGCGGAGTTCCGAATCGCTACGCCATTCGCTCGAAAAGCTGCCGCCGACACCGTCTCTCTCCAGCAGCTTGGAATACTCCTGTTGGGAAACGAATTGGGACAATGGCCCGCCCCCCACGGGTGACAAAAGATTGGATAAAAG
>CANBTO010000320.1 GCA_947372405.1 Verrucomicrobiaceae bacterium | reverse complement strand
CATCGTCAAGGCGATCGAGAAACTGGCACCCAGCGACGAAATGTTTGGTGATGTCATCCGCTTGGCGGGTCTTGATCTTCTTTCGCGATTGCATATCCGTGAAGGCATGCAGATGTGTGTGTCGATCATGGAGGTTGACCGTTGGGGTGAAGAAGATCGCGTTATACCAAGCCTGGATTATCTCAAACGCTACGGCAAACATGCCAATGCGGTTGTGCCTCAATTGCAGGAGATCCGCCGCAAACTCATCGAGACAAATCCCGAAAGCAAGCTGGTGAAGCTCCTGAATACCAGCATTGCCCAGATCAAAGCCAGCAAGGTTTCGCCGAAACTGGTGGACATGCAGGATTTTATCGCACAGGCAGCCGCAGACAGGGATGCTTCAGACAACACAAAGAAAAACACACCATGAGAAACACAGGACGAATTGTGGAACCTCTAATGATCGCTGCAGTTGCCGGTCTGATGTTCGGGGCAGCCGGCGAGCTGGTAGCGAAGCCGATGAAGCTAACCAAGCCCCTGAAGGTTTATATTCTGGCCGGCCAGTCGAACATGCAGGGGCATGCGAACGTTTCCACGTTCGATTCCATGGCCGATGATTCGAAGACGGCGCCGATCCTCAAGGAAATGCGCAATGCCGACGGGACTCCACGTGTGTGCCGGAATGTCTGGATTTCGTCGGTCGGTTGCGCGGATGACGATACGACCGAACAGAAAGGTAAAGTGACCGCGGGATTCGGCGCTTCGCCGGAGGAAATTGGTCCGGAATTCACCTTTGGAATCTACATGGAGAAGCTGCTGGGGGAACCTGCCCTGCTCATCAAGACCTCCTGGGGCGGCAAGAGTCTGCATACGGATTTCCGCCCGCCCGGCGCCGGGCCATACGTGTGGAGCGACGGCGAGTTGGCCCAGCGCAAGGAGCAGGGTGAGGATCTGGCCAAGGCCAAGGCCGAAAAGATCAAGGAAACGGGTGTGTGCTATCGCGACATGATCCGGCATGTGCGCAAGGTGCTGGAGGACATCAAGCGGGTGGTTCCGGAATATGATCCCAAAAAGGGCTGCGAGCTGGCCGGTTTTGTTTGGTTTCAGGGATGGAACGACATGATCGACGACTCGACGTATCACAACCAGAATCAACCTAACGGATACGATCTATACGGACAACTGATGGCGCAGTTCATCCGCGACGTGCGCAAGGATCTGGCGTCGCCGAAGCTGCCGTTTGTGATTGGTGTCATGGGGATAGGTGGCCAGGTGGAAGACAAAAAGCCGCCGCAAATGTATTTCCGCCAGGCCCAGGCCGCGCCGGCATCGCTTCCGGAGTTCAAGGGCAACGTGGTTGCAGTGCAGACGGCACCCTATTGGGACTACGATTTGGCGGCGCTGAACGAGCGCTTGGAAAGCCTCAACGACAAGATGGATGGAGAGGACGAGAAGAATCCGAACCTGTCCCCTGAGGAGAAAGAGGCGGCGCGTAAGAAGGCCATGGAGAAGTGCTTTACGCCGGATGAATTGAAACGTCTGAAAGGCGTCTCCCATTGGGGTTGCCACTACAATGGCGCCGCCAAGACGATGGCACCGATCGGCAAGGCCTTTGCCGAGGCGATGGTTGAATTTCATGGTGGGCAGAAGAAATAGGAAACAAAGAAACCACTGTAATCATTTCTCCTGCACATTCCGCTAGAGCGATGATGGTCCTTCCCTGCACGATTCGATGCTTCAAAAGTGAAGCCTGGTGGGAATTGGAATGAATGGAGTCCGACGCACAAGGACTTTTCAATTGAGCACCATCCAAAAAGTCTCCGATCATCAGGGAAATCCGCTCCGCAAAACCAGAGGAATCAACATGAACCGCAACATCCACGAAAGCGAGGGGGAGACGTCGCCATTTGCAGCGAGCTCTTCCTTTCGGCACACATTAACAGAAGCATACCGATAGCCCATCCGATCCCATTTGCCCCATGTTCCACCGCATCCTCCTGCTGCTCGTATTCACCGGCCCCCTGTTCGCCCAAGACGGCGGCCAACTTTTCACCCACTATTGTTCCGCCTGCCATGCTCTTGATGGCAAAGGTGCCACTGGGGGTGCCTTCCCGCCGCTCGCCGGAAGTCCGTGGATCGCGGGTGATGCGGATCGCGCGGTGAAAATCGCGCTCAAGGGACTCACCGGTCCGGTCGAGGTTTCGGGAAGAACCTACAACCTCGAAATGCCACCCCAGGGAGCAGTCATTCCTGACGATCAAATCGCCGCCATTCTCACCTTCGTCCGCTCCTCATGGGGCAACAATGCCAGCCCGGTCACCGCGGATTTCGTCAAAACCATCCGTGCCTCGGTGGAGGACCGCAAAACCCCATGGACCGCCGGGGAAATCCTCAAACTCCACCCCCTTCCTCTTGAAAAAACCGCTCTCACCAACCTCATCTCACAAGTCTATCCCGGCAAATGGGGCGCGATCCCGGACTTTTCCACTCTCAAGCCTGAAAGTGTCGAGGAAAGACACAACGGCATCATCAGCCTCGCTGATTCGCCCCACAAAAACGAGTTCGCCATGACCTGGAAAGCCAGCTTCGAAGCTCCCGCCACGGGCGAATACACTTTTGTCCTTGATGTCGATGACGCAGCCGTGATCCGCATGGATGGCAAACCATTCCTTCAAATCGATGGTTCCGGCCCGATGAATGGTTCGCGACTGAAGAAGGCCAAGATCCAACTCACTCAGGGGCCGCACCCGTTTTCAGTCGACTACCTCGAAGTCGGTGGAAATCAGGGACTCGCGATCGGTTGGAAAGGCCCTGGCATCAAGAGTTGGAAATGGCTCACCGATACACCTGCCATGGGATCCGCAAACCCAACCAATTCCATCCCCATCGAGCCAACTGGCGGTCGCCCTGCCATCTATCGGAATTTCATTGCGGGCACGACACCACGCGCGATTTGCTTCGGCTTCCCCGGTGGTCTCAATCTTGCCTACTCGGCTGACAATCTTGGACCGGAACTCATCTGGACCGGTAAATTCATGGACGGCGGACTCCACTGGACGGATCGCGGCATGGGAAATCAAGCGCCTCCTGCTGGAGACGATGTCATCAGCCTCAGCAAAACCCGCACCCTTCCCGCGATCGCCCGCTTCCGCGGCTACAAGCTTGATGCCGTTGGAAATCCCACCTTCTCCGTCCAGATCGGCGAGCAATTCTTGTTAGACTCGTGGCACGCGGAATCCGGAACGCTCGTCCGCAAGCTAACAGTCACCGTGGCGCCACTCGAAATTCAAATCCCCCAAGCGCAGGGAATCACCATTGATGGCACGGCCGGAAAAACCGCTCTTACCCTCACTCCCGGCCAAACCGTCACCCTCACCTACCGCTGGAACCAATAGTTCTTCATATTCCTGAACACTGAAAACCAGGAACTCCTTCCCCATGCGCCACATCATCCTCAGCCTCCTCACCGCCGTCTTCGCCAGCGCCGCCACCCAATCCGACTACTACCTTCGCGAGGAAATCCCGATGCCACCCGGCGAGGTCATGGAAATCGGCTCCATCGCCCTCATGCCCGAGCAAAAAATCGCAGTCACGACCCGCCGTGGCGATCTATGGATCTGCACCGGTGCCTATGGCGACGACCTGAGCAAAGTCACATGGAAAAAATTCGCCCAAGGCCTGCATGAACCTTTCGGCATGTTTTGGAAAGCCGGTTGGTTCTACCTCACCCAGCGCCCGGAAGTCACCCGCATCAAGGATTCCACCGGCAGCGGCGTCGCAGACACCTTTGAAACCATCTGTTCCGACTGGGGCATCAACGGCGACTATCACGAATTCGCCTTCGGCAGCGAGCCCGACAAGAATGGCGACATCTGGGTTGTCCTCTGCCTCACCGGCTCCGCTGCGGCGAACTCCGACTGGCGCGGCTGGTGCGTGCGCATCACCCCGGATGGAAAAATGATCCCCACCTGCTCCGGCATCCGCTCCCCGGGTGGTATCGGCTTCAATGCGGAAGGCGACGCGTTTTACATGGACAACCAAGGCCTCTGGAACGGCTCATCTTCGCTCAAATGGCTCAAGCCCGGCTCATTCCAAGGCAACCCCACTGGCAACAAATACCATACCCTCGCCAATCTCCCCGCACCACCTGAGCCGGCTGACCCATCGCGTGTCCTCGCCGAGCGACTCAAGCACCCGGAGTTCATCCCACCTGCCGTCGTTTTCCCTCATGCCATCATCGGCCAATCCCCGACCGGTATCGCTTGCGACATGAGCAATGGGAAATTCGGTCCGTGGAAAAACCAACTCTACGTCGGCGAGCAAACCCACTCACAAATCCAGCGCGTCTGCCTGGAAAAAGTCAACGATCTCTATCAGGGCGCGGTTTTCCATTTTCTCGAAGGCTTCGAAGCCGGCCTCATCCCTGTGCGCTATGACCAGCAAACCGGCATGATTTTCACCGGCGGCTCTAATCGCGGCTGGGCCTCGCGCGGCAGCAAGGCATTCACTTTCGAACGCGTCAAGTGGACCGGTAGAACTCCCTTTGAAATCGAAACCATGACCGCCAACTCCGACGGCTTCACCCTCAACTTCACCGAACCCGTCGATCCCGCTTCCGCCGGAGACCCTGCCAGCTATTCCATGGCCGCCTGGACCTACATCTTGCAATCCGGTTACGGCAGCCCGGAAGTCGATCAGGCCACCCCGAAAATCACCGCCGCCACCGTCTCTCCTGACAAAAAATCCGTGCGCCTTAAAATCGACGGCCTCGTCCGTGGACACGTCCATCACCTCGATTCCAAGGGCGTGAAATCCGCCAGTGGCCAAGCCCTTTGGCACGCAGACGCCTACTACACCCTCAACGAGATCCCCAAGTGACGTGATACAGGCATTTCTGCCCGTTCTTCCATCCGAAAGACCGCCAGCCAGATGTCATTATAGAGCATTGTAATTTCCGCGATCCGCCCATTTCTCCATGACCCTTAAATGCATCACCATTTCCTGTGTGGCCGCTACCCTGACCATGCTAACAGGTGCCTGCAAGCGCACCTCCACCCAGGCGAACATCACGCCACCGGCCGCCGGGATTCCATCAGCGATTCCGGAAAATGTGCCGATCTCCCTCCCGGAAGAGGTCAGCTTCAACGAGCACATCCAGCCCATTCTCTCGGAGTATTGCTACCACTGCCATGGTCCGGACTCCGGCACCCGCAAGCCAAAAGACGCCCCGCTGCGTCTCGATCGCCCAGACGAAGCCTTCAAGCTCCGCGAAAACGGCAAGCCCGTCATCATCAAGGGTGACGCGTCCGCTTCACTCCTGGTGAAGCGAATCCACAGCAGCGACGAGGAGGAAGTGATGCCGCCACCGGAGTCGCACAAGACTCTCAGCCCGCGCGAGATCGCTCTGTTAGAGAAGTGGATCCAGCAGGGAGCCAAGTATCAGCCCCACTGGTCCTTCGCCGCGCTCACCCGCCCACCGGTGCCGCAGGCTGCTGCAGACGCACCCAATCCCATTGATCATTTCATCACTGAGAAACTCGAGGCCGCCGGACTGAAAATGAACCCGCCTGAGGAGGCCCGACGCTTTCACCGCCGCCTGTCCTTCGATCTAACGGGCCTGCCGCCCTTGCCGGATGCGACCGATGCTTTTGTGAAACGCTACGAGTCGGATGCCGACAAGGCGGTCGCCGAGGAGGCAAAGGCGATGATGGCCACCACCGCCCACGCCGAACACCTTACCCGCCATTGGCTCGATGCCGCACGCTACGCGGACACTCACGGCATCCACATCGACAACTACCGTGCCATCTGGCCCTACCGCGACTGGGTTATCAATGCCTTCAAGTCGAACATGCCTTGGGATCAGTTCACCGTCGAGCAGATCGCAGGCGACCTGATGCCGAACCGCACGCTTGACCAGCAGATCGCCACTGGATTCAGCCGCTGCCTGGCCACCACGGGTGAGGGCGGCGCGATCGGCGAGGAATACGATGCCATTTATGCCAAGGACCGTGTCGACACCACCTCCGCCGTCTGGCTGGGCCTGACCACCGGCTGCGCGGCCTGCCACGACCACAAGTTTGATCCGATTTCGCAGAAGGACTTCTACTCGATGACCGCTTTCTTCCGGAACACGCCAATGTCTTCGCTGGATGGCAACAACGCCGAGCATCCGCCGAATGTCTTCGTGCCGGCTGCGGAAAACCGCGTCCGTTG
>CANBTO010000319.1 GCA_947372405.1 Verrucomicrobiaceae bacterium | reverse complement strand
AACACTTCGACGGCATCACTTGGGAGAAAGGGCCGGAGGGCAATCTCGCGGAGTCAGACTTCGTGCACCATGCGTGGATGCTGTGCGCGAAGTATGGGAGATTCTATTTCTTCGCGGATGGCGACTCCGGATCTTATCGCTGGCCTTCGTTCGTGCAGCGCGACCGCGAGTATTTTGAAAAGTATCGTCGCAACATCGTGCCGATGTTCAAGACGACGAAAAGTGACATGGCGCTGCACAGTTACGGCGCGGTGGAGGGGTTGATGGTCTCCGGGCTCGCGGAGAATTGCGGCACTTGGGTGGACGAATGGATCTGGCCCGGATGCGGCTTTGGCAGACTCGGTGAGATCATTCCACCGGAAAACATCTGGGCGAACCGGCGCAAGGTCGGCACGAAGCAATGCCCTTGGACGTATGACATCCAGATGTGGCTTATGGGCATCGCGTCCGGCTCGACCGTGTTTCATCTCGAGTCCGCGCACCAATGGACTCCCGATGGCAGCGCTGCGCAGAACTACCCGCGATTCTTCCTGCCGTTCGTGAAGGCAGTCGTGGAGCGTCAGCTCATCCCTTCGCGAAAGGTGTTTCTTGACAGCATCAAGATCGCGGTGACCAGCGACCTCGATCTCGCGAAGGGCAAGCACGAGAAGCAATACGCGGGCGGCTTCGCCTATCTCAAGGACCTTTACGCGCTCAAGGCTCCAGGCGACCAGGAAATCATTCCGAACAACAGCCGTTACGGAATCGTGTGCCTGCTGCCACCGTTCGTGAGTTCACTCGCAGGCAAGACAAAGGTTGTTCAGCAAAAGGAACTGCTCAATCCAGCCACGGCTGCGACGTTGTTCAACGCCGCGTATCCGCCACGCTTCACCGGCGATGCCTTCATGTGGGAGTGCGACGGCACGGTGATCGTGACAAACACCAACGAGAACGAGGACCGA
This sequence comes from Verrucomicrobiaceae bacterium, assembly GCA_947372405.1. Next base: position 5,257 of record CANBTO010000319.1, on the reverse strand, counting down.
GCACAGCGCTTCGCAATGCCGCTCGGCAACGGCCTCGTGCGCTCGCTGAAGGGAGGCATCGGCGTGCATCAATATCTCATCGGCAAGCTCGCAAAAGACGGTCGGAGCTTTTGGCTTCAGACCAATGGCGAGTATCCCGACCGTGATGTGGTGTTGTCTATCAGTTGCACGACGAAACCGGTTGCCATGGTCACGCCGACAGCGGCGGCTAGAGATATGAACTGGGACGAGACCAGCAAAACTTTGAACCTATGCCTTTCCATGGCGCAAGGTGCGGTCGAAGTGGAAATGAACTGATCGCTCTGACTTACCATGAAACTCTCAATCGTCCTTACCCTCCTACTGCTGGCACCGCTGGTTGGATTGTCAGCCGCAGACGGACTGGTTGTGTATCCACCGGTGCCGGGGCTCGCTGCCTCGGAGCATTACAAAGTGCGGGTGCGTTCTGCTAGCGATGGCAGCGAGTGGCAAAGCGCCTTCGCTTGGGTAACATCCTGCAAGACCATCGAGAAGAACACGGATGCCTACTTCGACACGTTAGCGGGCTGGACGCACACTTACGTCAATTTTGAAACCGCCGGCCCCGTGGAGATCGAAATTTCCCGCGTCAACGGCGAGCCGATTCGAACCGCAGCGGTGCACCCAAAACGCAAAGCGTCCGCCTGCTCTGTTATCGACGGCAAGTTTTTTGTTAGGCTAGAAAAGCCTTGTCTCGCCGCCGTCGATATCGATGGCCAAATGGATGGGCAGGATACGGGCATGGGATACAAAGGACCGCCAATCCATACGATTTCCCTCTTTGCGAACCCGCCATTGGCCGACAAACCCAAGCTTGATGATCCCGGCGTGCTGACCGTGAAACCCGGCGAGACTCCGCCCTCCGACGGGCCCTGGACGACTCTTTATTTCCTGCCGGGCGTTCATGATATCGGACTGGCTTTCCCGCTACGCGCGAACCGTCAATACTATATACCCGGTGACGCAATGGTTTATGGCACATTGTCTAACACGAAGTGGGCCGATGGCCATCACATCCGCATCTTTGGCCTGGGCACATTGTCCGGTGCCCGCACGAAACATCCCAAATATGTTAAGCCCGCGATATCAGAAAAAGAACACGGGCGTTATCGTCCGATTGAGGTAATCGGCACCACCGACACGCGAGTGGAAGGCATCACTATCGCCGACTCGGCCACCCACTCGCTCATGCTGGTGAGTCCCTACAAAGAAGGTCATCCCAATGTGGTGAAGTGGACCAAAATCTTCACTTGGCGCGCGAACGGCGACGGGATCAATCCATTTGGCAATACACTGATCGAGGACTGCTTCATCCGCACTCAGGATGATTCGCTGTATGTTAACGGCCTGGGCATCCGGCGCACCGTGCTGTGGAACGATGCCAACGGTTCATCGTTCGTTCTGAGCGGCCTACCGCAGTTAACCGACCGAACGCTGATGGTGGAAGACTGCGATGTCATTTACGCACGAGCGAAATGGCACCACTGGAGCGGCGGTCGGGTGTTCAATATGCGCGGCGAAGGTGGCGGTGCTGCCGGTGCTGGTGTGATTTTTCGCAACATCACTATCGAAGATCCTAGGCCGACGTTGCAGCAGTTTTTCATCTGCATGAACGTGCCGCCACCGTATGCAAAAGCCGGGGGAGGGCGTGCCGCCGGAGATTTGTCGGGAATCCTTTTCCAGAACATTTTCATCGCCGCGCCGAGCGTTCTAGGCGAACCTCAAATCCTATGGGGCCAAGCCGACACACGCATTCGCAACATTACCTTCGACAATCTAACACTCGCTCGCAAGCCAGTGCGCGGACCGGAGTTTTTCAAAACGAACGAGTTTGTTGACAGGCTCAACTTTACACCAAGCACCGTTTCCAAGCCATGAACCCACGCACCCTGCTCGTCTCGATCTTCCTATCAGTCACCACTGTCTTCGCTCATGCACAAGAGTCTGCGGATGTCATCGTCTATGGCGCCACACCCGGCGGCTTCTGCGCTGCCATTGCTGCCGCGCGCGAGGGAGCATCCGTTATTTTGCTGGAGCCGACGCAGCATATCGGCGGCCTGAGCACCGGCGGGCTGAGCCACTGCGACTCGAATCAAATGGCGCGCGAAACGTTGATGGGGCTTTTCGACGAGTGGCACAGGCGCATCGTAAAAGATTACACCGACCGCGGCCTTCAAGCTCCCTACAATGCCACGCTCAAAGACACGGCGAAATGGACCTTTGAGCCGCATGTGGCGCTGCGCGTGACGATGCAGATGCTCAAAGAAGCTGGCGTCACCGTGAAGACCGGGCGCTATTTGAAATTTGTCACAAAAGATGGCCCGCGTATTACATCGCTCGTCACCAAGGATGGCACTTTCCAAGCCAAGATCTTCGTGGACGGCACCTACGAGGGCGACCTCATGGCGGCGGCGGGCGTGGACTGGACCATCGGACGCGAGGGTCGTGCTGAGTTCGGCGAAACCTACGCGGGCAAACAATATCCGAAGGCAAAAATGAACATTAGCGGCTTCGATGAAAAGGGCGGGCTGCTGCCGCTGGTGACGACCCGCGATGCCGGCCCCGACCAAGAGGGCGACAAGAACATCATGACTTATAGTTTCAGGCTCTGTCTCACGCGAGATCCCGCCAAGATGGTCCCCCTACCCGCTCCGGCGAACTACGATCCAGCCCGCTTCGAGCTGGCCCGCCGCGCGATCAAGGCCGGCATTAAGGTGGGCTTCGATCTTTATCCGCTGCCCGGTGACAAGATTGATGGCAACAACTCGATCCACGGCCAGCTTTCGTTAGGTCTCGTCGGTAGCTGCAACACTTGGCATAGCGCCGATGAAACAGGGCGGCAGAAAATCTGGGAGGAATACAAGCAATACACGCTCGAGTTCCTCCACTTCCTCCGCGCCGACCCCGCCGTCCCTGCGAAAGTCCGCGACGAATACGCCAGCCTCGGCCTCTGCAAAGATGAGTTCGCAGAGACCGCCCACTTTTCGCCCGCGCTCTATGTGCGCGAGTCCCGGCGCATGAAAGGGATGTATGTCCTTTCTCAAAAAGATATCATCGAATCGCCTGAGAAGGATGATCCCATCGCCATCTCGTCGTTCCCCATCGACTCGCATGACTGCCAGCGAGTGGCGCTGAAAGACGGAGGCGTCATCAATGAGGGCACCATATTTCCCGTGCGGATCCCCGGAGGCAATGTGGGATACGCCTACCATGTGCCCTATCGCTCCGTGCTGCCGCAAGCCGCCCAATGCACCAACCTGCTCGTGCCAATCGCGCTCTCCAGCACGCATGTCGCCATGGCATCCCTGCGCATTGAAGGCGCATGGATGGTCATCGGCCAAGGCGCGGGTGTCGCGGCGGCGCTGGCAGCGAAGCAATCGATCGCGGTGCAAGACCTGTCGTATCCCGTCCTGCGCCAGCGACTTCTCGCGCAGGGGCAGGTAATCGCTCTGCCGGTCGCTTCCCAAAAAGCGGCGGCGAAAGACGATAAGGACATCCCCATGAAGTCGCTACCGGATCGTGCTAAATGATAAGCCACCCAGAGCCTCAGCCAGCAAAAAATGCCTAATAAGAAATTGAATGGAATCATCCTTTACCGCACATCATTTTGCCAGCCCTTCTCTGGCGGTAGAAAAAACCCATGAAATACACACTTACACTTCTCACCGCCGTGCTGCTCTGGCCCATTGCCGCCATCCAGGCAGCAGATAGTAAATCCGCAAAGCCTAACATCATCTACATCATGGATGACGAACTGGGCAACTTCGAGCCGGGCTTCATGGGAGGAAAGCTCATCCAGACACCGAGCCTTGATCGCATGGCGGCCGAGGGTATGCGTTTCAACAACCTCTTCGCAGGCTCCACGGTCTGTGCGCCGACGCGCTGCTGTTTCCTAACAGGCAAACATAGCGGACACACCTCGGTGCGATCTAACGGTGGCGGCACTCCGTTGCGCGCCGATGAACAAACCATTGCTTCCATCCTAAAGCCGCTAGGTTATGCGACGGGCGGCTTCGGCAAATGGGGTTGCGGTGGACGAGATTCAACAGGCGTGCCGGAGAAACATGGGTTCGATCTTTTCTTTGGCTACTACGACCAGGTCCACGCCCACAGCTACTATCCGCCGTATCTCATCCGCAACAGCGAGGAAGTGCCGCTCGAAGGCAATCACGGCACGAGCGGCAAGATCTATTCACACTATCTCATCCATGAAGCAGCGATGAAGTTCATCCGCGACCACGCGAAGGAACCGTTCTTCGCTTACCTGCCCTACACTCCGCCGCATGGCAATTTCACCATCCCCGAAACCGATCCCGCATGGGCGATCTACAAGGACAGGCCGTGGAACAAGGATGAGCGCAGTTATGCGGCGATGGTCAGCATGGTGGACCGGCACGTTGGCGAGATTCTCGCGCTGTTGAAGGAACTCGGTATTGAACAAAACACGCTCGTTATCTTCAGTGGTGACAATGGTGGAGCGGACTATTTCCCTTCCAAGGAATTTCCACGCGGGATTTTCTCCGCTAACAAAAACCCACGGACCGGCGTCGAGTATCGCGGCTACAAGGGCAATCTCTATGAGGGCGGGGTGCGCGTGCCGTTCATGGCGCGATGGCCCGGTAAAATTGCGCCCGGCAGTGTCAGCGATCACCTTGGCTATTTTCCCGATATACTACCCACCGTGGCCGAACTAACGGGAGCGAATGCGCCAAGCGACATCGACGGCATTTCGATCTTGCCGACACTGATCGGTGAGCAAGCAGCCGGGCACGCGCAGATGGAACACAAGTATCTGTTTTGGGAGATGACCGGCCAGACCGCCATCCGTCAGGGCAACTGGCGCGCCGTGCGCCCGAAGCCGAATGCACCATGGGAACTCTATGATCTAACCACCGACCCTAGCGAAGCCAAGGACATCGCCGGCGCGAACACCGATCTGGTGAAGCAACTCGGCGACCTCGCCGACAAGGCACATGAGCCCGTGCGTGAGGGCACCTTTTCGCGCACCGACCGTCACGAGCGAGACAAGCGCGCAACGTTCGGAAAGCAAGATGAACCCGAAGCGCCGAAATCAAAAGCGATGCGTAACGGCCAAGCTGGCAAAGCCGCTGCAAGTGTCATGCCCACCGAAGGTATTATTCCAAACAAGGATTGGAAACTCGTGCGCGTCAGCAGCGAGAACACGGCGAATGAAAAATTTGCCACCCATGCCATCGACGGCGATCCCGATACCCTGTGG
>CANBTO010000318.1 GCA_947372405.1 Verrucomicrobiaceae bacterium | reverse complement strand
TCAGGAAGGTCGAAGGGGCAGCGGTTCGCCTCGGCGATTGCGGCGATGTAGAAAACCAGGCCAGCGACCAGGCCCCACGGCGTGAAGAGATTCCATGCGGGGATGCATCCAAAATGGAATCCGCCCTGTTTCTCCACGATGCCGGGCAGCGAGAGCGTTCCCGAAACCATCACCACTCCGAGAGCTGAAATGATGAGAGGCAGTTCGTAACTCACCATCTGCGAGATCGCGCGCATTGCTCCGAGCATCGGAAACTTCGATCCGCTCGCCCAACCGGCCATGAAGATCGAGAGTTCGGTCAGGGCACCAACGGAGAAGAAGAACAACAACCCGAGTTCCAGCGGAACCGGCGTCCATTCGCGACCGTAAGGAATCACGCCGAGCGCCAGGATCGACGGCAGAACGATCAGGATCGGGGCCGCGAGATGCAGCAGCCATTCGGCCTTGGCTGGCACGATGTCCTCTTTGGTGAGCATCTTGATGCCGTCGGCCACCGGTTGGAGAATGCCGAACCAGCCAGCCCTGTTAGGTCCGATGCGGTTCTGGATTCTTGCAAGGGTTTTGCGTTCTATCAGCGAGAGCAGGGCGAAGGCACCGGCGAATACGCCCACCACCGTGGAAGCAGCGACCGCAAACCCGGCGATGGAAACCAGCCACTCGGGAGCACCTAGATTCTGGAGGATCATTTCCACCAGACGTTGAGGAAGACGCGGCAACCACTCGGGAGACCACAATGAAGGAGCGTTGCTTTGGATGGCTGACAGGATCATGCGCTTTCTCCTTTCTCTTCATTCGCCTTTGCCTCGGCGGCGGCCTTTTCCTTGGCTTCCTTGTCCGCCTTGGCCTTCGCCTCCTTGGCTGCTGCTGCGGCGGCTTTCTTCTCCTCATACGCCTTGCGGCGGGCCATGACTTCCGATGCCTGTGCGGGCCGGAGTTTCATGTGGTATTCGGCGGATTTAGAGAGGCGGTCCAGACCGAAAAGCAATCCGCCGAAGCGGTCGTCCGTGCTCATTTCATACTCGCCGTCCATGTAGATCGAATCGAAGGGACAAACCTCGGAACAGATGCCGCAGTTCATACAGACGGACAGGTCGATGTCGAAAACCTTGGGCCGTTTGAGAGATTTGCCGTTTTCGTCGCGGTCCAGCACGATGTAGATGCACTGTGGCGGACATTCCTTCTCACAGATCGAGCAGGCGGTGCAGCGCAGGCCTGCCTTCGGATCGTTGTCGTAAACGAGGAAGGGGAAGTTGCGGAAATTCGGACTGATGACCGCGCGCTGTTCGGGATACTGGATCGTGGTCATGCGATCCTTCTTGTAGAAACTCTCGACCATGTTCCTGCCCGTGACCGCAAGCCCCTTCAACAATCCGAATCCAGGGAAGGACCATTGCGACAACGGAGGCAGCCGTTTGATGTCGGGTTGTTCGTTCACCGGTCCACCTCCCCCAACACGATGTCCACGCTGCCAAGGATGATAACGACGTCGGCCAGATCGAGGCCGAGGCACATGTCTTCAAGCAACGTGAGATTGATGAAACTCGGCGGACGGACGCGGTAGCGGTATGGATTCACCGATCCGTCGCTGATGATATAAAATCCCAGTTCGCCCTTGGGCCCTTCGATGCGACCATAGGCCTCTCCCACAGGTGGTTTGAAGTTGCGGATCTTCGCCTTGGGATGGATGTAATCCCCCTCAGGAAGTTGATCGATTGCCTGGCGAAGGATCTTCAACGACTCACGCATCTCCAGGAAGCGGATCATGATGCGGTCGTAACAATCGCCTTTCTCGCCAAGAGGAATGCGGAAACTGAATCGGTCGTAGATGCCGTAAGGCTCCACCTTTCGTATGTCGTAGTTCACACCGGCCGCACGCAGCATCGGGCCGGTGATGCCGCCGTTGATCAGGGTTTCCTTCGGCAACTGCCCGACATCCTGCGTTCGGGCCAACAGGATTTCGTTTCCAGTGAGGAGTTGTTCCATTTCATCGAGAAACGGCCCGTAATCATCCACAAGCACGCCGACCTTCCGCGCCCAACCTTCGGGAAGATCGTTGCGACAGCCACCGAAGCGCATGAAATTCGCCATCATCCGCGCGCCGGTTAGATCCTCGAAAAGATCGAGAATTTTCTCCCGTTCGCGGAAGGCATACATCAGCGCCGAACCCCACGCGCCCATGTCACCGAGAATGAAGCCCATGAAAGCAGTATGGTTGATCAGGCGGGTGAGCTCGGCGAGGATGACGCGCATGTATTCGGCGCGCTCGGGCACCTCGATGCCGGCGAGTTTCTCCACGGCGTGGGCATAGGCCCAGTTGTTGCTGAGCGGGCAGATATAGTCGAGCCGATCGGTGTAAGGCATCGAACTGAGATAAGTCACGCCTTCCGCGATTTTCTCGTGGTTGCGATGGAGGTAGCCGAAAACCGGCTTGAGGCTGACGACCGTCTCGCCGTCGAGCACGACGTTCATCCGGAACACGCCGTGGGTGGACGGGTGCTGCGGCCCTAACGAAACGCGCAGCAACTGGTCGTCGTCCGATCCTTCGAGAACCGGCGCGGAGCTGAACATGGATGGGTCGGAGATCATTCTGTAATTGGAAAGGAGACCACGGATTACACGGATTTTACGGATTGGTTTTTTGGTAAATGTTGGCGACCCGTTTGAAGCCGATGGAAAGGTGCTTGAAATTGATGATCAGGCCCACTTGGAGCCTGGTGATGCTCAGATAGCTCAGAACTTGGGCGATATGGACGTCAAGAATGTGTTCCACGACTTTGGTTTCGATGATCACCTTGGAATCCGCAATGAGGTCCGTAATCAGATTGCCCACGATGTGGCCACGGTAATGAACAGGGAATCTTTCCTGCTGTGTGAAATGGATGGATTGCGCGGCAAGTTCCAAGCAAAGAGCGTTTTCGTAGATTTTCTCGTCAAGACCAGAACCCAACGCACGGTGAACCGCCATCGCCGCACCGATGATTCGCTCGGTGAGTTCCATATGCGGGTGACTGTCTTTCCTGCTATTCATTCAATCCGTAAAATCCGTGTAATCCGTGGTTTTATGCTTCCCCCATGGAAGGATAATGTTTCCTGGCCTTCTCCATCACGGCGTCGTGCGGCGTGGGTTCGTATTCGTAGTCATCCGGCGCGACGTAGTCCTTGCGCATCGGGTGATCGAGAAATTCGTCCCACATCAAGATGCGGCGGAGATCGGGATGTCCGGTGAATTCGACTCCGAAGAGATCGTATATCTCGCGCTCCTGGAACTCGGCGCTGCGATAAACCGAGACGACGGAAGGGATTTTCGTGTTTCCAGCACGGTCGGAAGTGCGGGCGCGAAGCACCAGCGGACCGATGCGGTTTGCGGTGGAGTACAGGTGATAGACCACTTCGAGAAACCCATCCGTCCGGGATGCGCTCCCCTCCCCTTCGTCCACGGCGATCTTGTCCGCCTTGGCGGGATCCGGCCAATCGACTCCGGTGACGTTCGAGAGGAAATCGAACGAGAGCTTGTCGCGAAGGACCTGGCATACATCAAGCAGACCGGCGTTTTCAACGAGCAGCGAGTGTTGCCCGGAAGGCCCCGGGTTCTTGCGGAGCGAAATGACCACATCGGGCAAGGCCGCGCGCAACTGCTCAAGGATGGAGTCGGTTTCCACGTTCATTCGTCACCTCCTCCCGCTTCGCGGATGATGGCCGGCGGATTCCAGATCTCGCGGTTGACCTTGGGTTCCAGATCGTGAGGGCCATACTCGGGAACCGGAAATGACGGCGTCCCGTTCGGGTCGGCGTGGCGGGCGCGGTGTATTCCTATCAGCTTTTCCTTCGCAATCTTGTCACGCAGCGTCATCAAGCCTTCCAACAAGGCCTCGGGACGTGGCGGGCAACCTGGAATGACGACGTCCACCGGAATGAAACGGTCGATACCCTTGAGCACGTTGTAGCCATCCTTGAACGGTCCGCCGGAAATCGCGCAGGCACCCATGGCGATGACGTATTTCGGCTCCGCCATCTGGTTGTAAAGTCTGACCACCTGTGGAGCCATCTTCTTGGTCACCGTGCCAGCGACGAGCATCAGGTCGGCCTGTCTTGGAGACGGCCGGAAGACCTCCGCTCCAAAGCGGGCCATGTCATACTTGGCCATGGTGGCGGCGATCATCTCGATGGCACAGCAGGCAAGCCCGAACTGAAGCGGCCACAGCGAACTGGAGCGGCCCCAGTTGATGAGTTGCTCGAAGGATGTGACGTGCACACCCTGCGTCTTCAACTCTTCGGCCAGTTTGGGATCAATCGCCATATACGGTGAAATTCGGTTTGGCGGGTCCGCGCCAGTTGAGCAGGCCCTTGCTCCATGCCCAGACGAGGCCTTCCGCTAACAGAAGGAGGAACAACATGGCGACGAGAAAAGCTCCGACCGACAGCTTGAGAAACGCCACCGCGAACGGTAGCAGAAAGACGGTTTCCACGTCAAAAAGCAGAAACAGCAGGCCGAACAGATAGTATTGCGAATGGAAGCGGTTCTGCCGCTCCGCCAGCGGATTGACACCGCATTCGTAGAGCGAGTTTTTTTCCTTTCCTCGCTTGATCGGGGTGAAAAACGTCATCCAGAGACGGGCTAGCGTAAGCGAGGCCACGGGCACCATCAGCGCCACTCCGAAGAATATGAGGACCGGCAGGTAGGGGTGTTTCATTTGCCGCGAGAGGGTTGGGTTTCGTAGGCGAGCACTTCAGAGAGGGTCAAGGCTGCGAGTTTTTCGCGATACGACATATGAAATGCATCCCAGAACGTGGTTGGTCGAGGAGTTTCTTCGCCCGGACCACCCTGAGCGGGAACACTGGAGCTTTCCAGTGCGGCATCGATCTCAAGCAGGCTGATTTCCGACGGCGGACGAGTCAGGCGGACGCCACCCTTGTAACCACGTTTGGATTCCACGATGCCGGCGTCGGCCAGACGTTGGAAGATTTTCGCCAGATAGGGCAAGGGCATCAGCGTGAGTTTGGCTATTTCCCGAACCAGCATCGAATCCGGACCATGCCTCGCCAGGCAGGCGAGAGCCTCGATCGCGTATCCGGTGGTGTGCGAGAATGTGGTCACGGCATGCGTTTCAGACTTTCCAGAGTTGCAGGACACGCAGGTAGTTGGCCCGTTCGAAGACGGTGGGATCCGGGCAGTGCTGGAGGCTCATGCTGCCGCGCATCTGGTCGATGGAATCGTATTCGTGGTCCTCAAGCCAGTGACTCAATCCTTTGACCAGGCTGCCAATGTGGGATGGTCCATATTTGAGCAGGCAGGAGACCACCTGCACGGCGCTGGCACCGCACATGATGGCCTTGATGATGTCCTCCACGGTGTGGACCCCGCCACTGACGGCGATGTCCGCCTTGAGGTGGCCGTGGAGAATCGCAGTCCATCGCAAGCGCAGTCGGAGCTCGGTGGAATTGGACAGATCCAGACGGTGCGTGGCTTCGAGTTCCTCGATGTCGATATCAGGCTGATAGAAACGGTTGAAGAGGATCAAGCCGGCAGCGCCGAGGGAATCAAGTTGTTTGGCGAAATGACCCGGCGATGAGAAAAACGGCGAGAGTTTCACCGCCACAGGAATGGTGACGGATTCCCTCACAGCCTGAAGGATGTCGAGCGTGCGCTTCTCCACCGCAAGGCCGGGTTCATCCGGATCGGTGGCGACGTAATAGACGTTGAGTTCCAACGCGTCCGCGCCGGCCTGTTGGATCAGGCGCGCGTAGTCGGTCCAACCACCGAGGCTGATGCCATTGAGCGAACCGATGACCGGAATGTCCACCGATTCCTTGATGCGGGCGATCTGTTCGAGGTAGCGGTCCGGTCCCAGCACGTAGTCGTCCATGTGCGGAAAATAGGACGTAGCCTCCGAGAACGACTCGGCGGGATTCTCGGTGTGTGCGAATTCGGCGAGCTGGTCGTTGGTGATCTGCTCCTCGAACAGCGAGTGCATGACCACGGCAGCGGCACCGGCGTCCTCAAGGCGGCGCACTGTGTCGAGCTGGTCAACCAGCGGCGAGGCACCCGGCATCACGGGGTTTTTCAGGGACAATCCCAGATAAGTGGTGGGGAGGTTCATGGGGTCAGGCGGTGGGAGTGGATGATTCGGATGGAGCGGCGGCATCCTTGCCGGCGGCCATCTGCTGATAGAGGGCGAACCTTTCCTTCACCGACTCGGC
>CANBTO010000317.1 GCA_947372405.1 Verrucomicrobiaceae bacterium | reverse complement strand
ACTGGAGCTGGCCGACGGCTCGCGTCTGGTGGGAACATCTCTGGAGACGGCGTTGGCTTTGAAACTGGACTTTGCGACGCTGGAGGTTCCCCTTGCCAGTATCACACAGTGCGAAATGCGGCGCAAAGAGGAACGCGTGGTGCTGAAGTTACAAAACGGTGACCAGATTACCGGGATACTGACCGTGGACAAGTTCTCGTTGGAAACTGCCTTGGGCAGATTGGAACCCACCTTTAGCCTGATCGACCGGATCACATTCGCGGGGTCACAGGAGAGTGCGCTGCCACCGGGCGACGGGCAGATCAACTTCGGCAACATGAACTGGACTCCATGGCGGACGATGTTTGAGATCCAAGGGGACAAACTGGTCACGTTGCCCAAGGCGCGTCCCGGATTCAACTATGGCCACAGCGGCAACGGGCGCAGCCCCGCGCTCATGACCCATGTTGGCAGCAAAGACTGGAAGGATTACAGCGTGGAGATCGAGATGGGGATGACCGGCGTGAACCCGGCGTTTAACCCTCACGGGCTGCCAGCGGATTATCGCAGCGAGAGCATCTCATTTCATGTGGCAGACGCCAAGGAGAGCTGGAACGAGAAAGGGGGGAGCGAGTATGCTTTCGGCATCGCTGGCGACGGCAGTTGGTCGCTAGCTTGCAATTACAATACCTATTCTCCGACACCTGTCGGCTGGGCCCCATCGGGCTTGGAGGGCAACCGAACTATGGCGAGTGGTAAGGGTTTGAAATGCGATGCGGAGAAAGGAAACAAAATCCGTCTGGATGTCATCGGAACACGAATTCAAATCTGGGTGGACGGCGAGAGCATCGTGGATCTACGGGACGAAAAGATGGGCGAGACGATCGGCGGCCAGACTCTCGACCATGGCGGCATCGGTATCATGTGGGGTTGGGAATGCATGGGCTGGATGCGCAATTTTTCGGTGAAGAAATTGTGATCAGCCAAGAAAGAGAGGATTCTGTTTGATGAGGAATTGTTGAGTGTATAACGCGGATGAACGGGTAATGGACCAACCCAAATGAAGCAACATACGACCACCGCTTTAGCAGGTGTGCTTGTCGCGTTGAGCTTTTCGACGGGATGCAAGCAGAAACCCTCCGCATTTCCACTGAGTCTGGCGACCCTTGGGGAAATTCATTCCGGGCAGATATCCTATGAAGAGCGGGACGGCGGGATCTTCGTGTCCATCAGCGACTCATCCGGGGATCGCCACATTCACCGATTGGATTACTCAGGAAATTCCAGACAGGACGCTCTAGAAGTTTTGAAAAAGAAGCAGGCTGAACTGGAGAAAGCTGAACACCAAGACACAGCCGCAAAAATTTAGAAAAATGGGGGTGAAATGTAAGTATTCCGAGTTCTCAGTGAATGCGATGCAATGAAACGCCGGACCGTTGCTGTTGAAAGTATCATTTCTAACATTATGAATTTGGCATCGCCTAAAACCCCAATCATGCTGATCGCCCTCGCCTGCACCGCAGGCACTGGTAGGGCGGAGATCATGCCTCCAGGCCGCCTTGAGAAATCTGCCACAAACCCGACGGACAACGCCGTGGCAAAGACGAAGCAGGAGCAAGAACCGGCTGCCCCGACGGAGCCACCTGTAAAAGCGAAAGCCGATTCAAGCGTTTCGGTTCACTTTACCGTGGAACTCAGCGACGGCTCTCGCATTCTCGGATTACCTGTCAACGGCAGTTCCCCATGGAACACGGGCTTGGGGCCAATGAACTTCAAATGGGATCTGTTGAAGTCCGTCGAGAAGGTCGGTGGCGGGGCCGGATTCACCATCGTCTTCGGCAACGGCGACCGGGCCGAAGGCACACCGGAAACCACTTCCTTCGCGCTGCACACCTTGCTCGGTGACTTGGCTGTGCCGTTCGCGTTGACGCAGCGGATTCGAGTCGAGATGCAGGCTGGCGGCGGCGGGCCGGTCGCCTATTGGAGCTTCAATGATCCGGCCAAGCTAGGCACGGACGACAGCGGCAATGGCCACACACTAACGGTGAAGGGAGCCGAACCCACGGAGGGCAGGATCGGGAAAGGCGCGGCTACCGGCGGACCGGAGTATGGTAACTATTTCATCGTTGATAGTCACCCGGACTTGCAGTTCAGTGGCGATTTCACGTTGGCGGTCTGGGCTTGGCGCAGTAAACCGATGTGGGATGGGGACCAGCTCATCGCGAAAGAGGGCGAGTTCTCGCTCCGCCGCTATCAACTTCCGACCGAGCGTTACGATGTGGAGTTGTGCGAAAAACACGGGTTACAAATCGCCAAGCTATCAGAAACGAAATCCGGTCTGCCTTTAGAAAATTGGACCCTCATCATTGTGTCCCGGAAAGACGACCGACTGAGTATCCGGGTCAACAATTTTCCGGCCGTCGAGGTCAAAGTGGCAGCCGGCGAAGTCGGCGGCGACAAGCCACTGTATATCGGCTCATCGGTGGTCGGCTATCCGTGGCAAGGCAAGGTCGATGAAGTCAAGAAGTGGAACCGAGCGCTGTCCGAGGAGGAGCAGTGCGAGTTGTTCCGGGATGCGCCGGCGAAGTAGTGATCGACAATCTGAAGCTTGCGTGAGTCCCTCCTTTCAAATTAAATCCCCCCATCAACTTCTAAACCCATGCACCGCAGCGTATTTATATTTTTCCTCTACTCCGCATTCACCGTTAGTTTGTCAGCGGCTGAGACGCGAGATTTAATCATCGTCGCCGGTCAGTCGAATGCGGTGGGTGCTGATACCTTTGTGAAAGATCTTCCAGCCGATCCAGCAGACAAGGAGATTGCTTTCTGGTGGCGTTGTGGTGATCCACCACCGGACGCTCATGATTCAATCGGTACGGGATGGACCACGCTGCAGGCCCAGTCGAAGGGGAATCCGCTGGCGAAGAACGGCGGGGTGCCAAGGCAGTATGGAAATTTTAAAAACCCAGAGGGCGGCTTTGGACCCGAGATGGGATTTGCACGGACTTTATATGCTGCTGAGAAAAAACCGTTAGCAATCATCAAGGTGGCTTTCAACGGAACAGGCATGGCCAAGGACTGGGATCACAAAAATCCCGGGGTTGGCGGCGCGTGTTATCGCGCTCTGATCGAAGAGACCAAGAAAGCGATCGGGAAAGCGACGGAGAAAGGGATGACTTTGCGGATTCGCGCGATGGTTTGGGTCCAAGGTGAGAGCGATGCCAACGCGAAGGACGCGCCTGATTATGAGAAGAATCTCGGTGAGATGATTAAGACTCTGAGAAGGGAATGGAAAGCGACTGACATGATTGTGCTGGTAGGCGTGAATACCAACTTCGGCGGTGGCAAAAATCCCTTCATGCCCAAGATCATTGAGCAGCAGAAGTCGCTGGCCATGCATCTGCCACGCTGCGCCTATGTGGATACGAGCGGCCTAACTTATGCCAATGCCGCTCACTTTGATTCCAAGAGTGTATTGACCGTCGGCACTCGTTTCGCCGAAGCGCTACTCAAAATAAGTGGGCCATCCACATCGCACTGATGCTATCGGCGGGAAGGTTACCGGCAGCGACTCAACCGCTCACTTTACCATGAATCTCCGCCCCGTTTCCATCCGCGTTTACGCCTGTTATTGTTTTTGCTTCTGGCTCGCGCTGGGCGTTTTTACTCATCTATCAGCACGGGCCGGTGGTGCTGGTGGTCATAGCAGTGGCGGCCATAGCAGTGGCGGTGGTGGCTTCGGCGGTGGGTCTTCCTATCACGGGTCAGGCGGCTATGGCTCGGACAATGGTGGTTCGTCTCCTTTCGGTTTGGGGTTGATCATTTTGATCATCATCGTCTATGTGATCTATTACATTATCAAATCCCGGATGGATAGTGCATCTGAGGTGGATTCAGTTGAACTAGGAACTCCGGCCATCGATAGGAGCAGCCTCGGCGCTTTCCTGGCCGGGCATCCGGACTTCGATGTGGTTTCCTTCAATGCGAAAGTACGCGTGGCCTTTTTGAAAATCCAGGCGGCGTGGTCCGCGCAAAGCATCTCTGAGGTGCGGCCGTTTATTTCTGACGGCATTTATCAGCGCTTCGCCACGCAGTTCCGGATGATGGGGTTGTTGAAACAACAGAACTGCTTGGATGAGATCGAGATCCTCGGGGTGCAGTTAGTTTCCGCGCGTGAGGATGGGTCGTTCGATGTGATCGACGTGCAGATCCAGGCGGCGATGCATGACTCCTTCGTCTGCGAACTCGATCACTCGTTGGATAGTGAGAGTGACGAAAGTTTCATCGAATACTGGTCCTTCATCCGCAAGCGCGGTGCGGTGGCTTCGGGTTTCAATGGGTTCGAAGCCAAGACCTGCCCGTCCTGCGGTGGGGCGATGCCGCTGGACATGGGCGAGTTGTGCCGTTGCTCGTATTGCCAAGTGATTTTCAACAACGGGGACTTCGACTGGATCCTCGCGGAGATCACGCAAGAGACCGACTATACGGGTGCTTCGGTGATGGCTGCTTATGTGTCGCCGGAGTTGGAGGATTCCGTCGGCGCGCTGGCACCGCAATGCGCGGATTTCTCCGTCCAACTCGCCGAGGATAAGGCGAGCAACGCCTTCATGCAGATCATGACGGCTATCGCTACTCGGAATCCGGCGTCGGTCCGGCGCTTCGTTTCCGATGAGATGTTTGCGAAAATCTCCGCGATGATTCCCAAGGGGAATGTTATATTTAACCGCATCTATCTGAACGAGGCTGTCCTGCTAGATGTCGTGCCTACTGGGCCGAAGCACCAGCTTTCTATCGGGCTATCGGCCAGCCTGCAGCGGGTGGAATTGTTGCCAAACAAGCGCCTTTCTCCGCAAGATGACGAGGAGATTCGTGAGAATTATGCCCTCACCATGGAGCGCGATGCGGACGCCGTTCAGGAAAAAGGTTCACTCTATCAACACCAGTGCCCCACCTGCGGCGGTGCCGTCGGGGATACGGTGGACGTGAACTGCCAATACTGCGGCACTCCCCTCAATTCCACACGCAATGAGTGGATCGTCTGCGGATTCGAGGCGCCACACGAGCGCGCTGGGAATTGAGCGGGCGGGGCTGCTGGATCTGTGAGGCGGTCTGCCGGTGGCTTTTATCTGAGGTTTCAGCGGACAGATGATCGACTAATACTCTTCTTCCTCGTCGCCCGGCACCGGCGGGATGATGTCCTCGCGCATCAGCAGACGGCCGAGATCGAGATCGTCTAGTAGATCGCCCGGCGTGTCGCGGACGATAGCCGCGTAGGGGGTGATTCGGTCCAGTTCGGCGATGGCGCAATGGACCATTGAGGAAATAATGTCGCTATCAAATTTTTCCCGCTCAAAGAGATTGGTGATGCGGAAAACGAGAAATTCCCGGTCCAGATCATACTCGAAGCCGCCCAAGGTGAGCTGCTTGTTCGCACGAGCCAGCAGTTCTAACACGGCGGGCAGATGCTCTTCATCCAGCGCCATCGGCGACTCGGAAACCACGCTCAGGGCGTTCAACTGCGGGTAAGCTTGGGCGATCAGATCGACCCGCGTGTGATGGGCATCGAAGCCGGCCCGCAGCACCTCCCGGCCCGCGACGAGTTCGCTATGCCAGCCGTTTTGACCGAAGGCTTCTTCCACCGTGAGAATTTGTCGAGAATGGGGGCGCATAAAAATTATCGGTCGTCCGTGCCGGGGGGAGATAGCCGCCCGATGACTGCCTTGGCAAGCAAGCTCCGCCGGTCTGCGCGGATTGGCGTGAGTGAGAGGTGGATGCCTGAGGTTTTTCCGGCATCATGGTGCAGGGTGAGGCGTGTGGTGTTTTTATCCACCTCCGCATGGTTGAGTTCCTGCCACATGACCAGTCTCATGCCGTCCGCAGGCCGGAAAAATGGGAAAATCTCGATCCCCAGTGGAGTCAAGATGAGATAGGCATGACGGGTCAGTCCCGCCGCCACGCGGGCCACCGCCACCGCCATCAACAGTGGCGCCATTGCCCAAGCAGGGTGGGGGAGTGACGGGTTAATGTCCCGATAGATCGCAGTTGCTAACAGCGTGATACCGATAGTCGCGAGCACCGCAGCACCGACCCAAAACAGGCCAGCTTGTCCGGAGCGGGTGAATCGCAGCTCTTTTTCAGGGGCTTGGATATTGGCTGCCATCATGCGGAATTAGGCACCCAACGCCTCCACGGCACTCTCCGCAGCGCAGAGTTCGTGTTCAAAAGTGGTGAGATCAAA
>CANBTO010000316.1 GCA_947372405.1 Verrucomicrobiaceae bacterium | reverse complement strand
CCCCGGCCAGCTCGTCGGCTACCCGATCCTCGATCTGACACCCCGCGGCAGGGACCTGCACGAACACCTCCGCAATCTCGAAGAGGCGCTGATCCGCACCTGCGCCGATTTCGGCGTGCGGGCAGGTCGTCGCGAAGGCCTCACCGGCGTGTGGGTGGAGAACCGCAAGCTCGCCTCCATCGGCGTGGGCGTTCGGAAATGGGTCAGCATGCACGGCTTCGCCATCAACATCACGAAACAAAGCCTGCCACCGTTTTTCGCCATCACCCCCTGCGGACTGGATGGCGTGAGCATGACCAGTCTCGAAACCGAAGCCGGCCTTGACATCACCGTCAACGAAGCCGCCGCCGTGGTGGAGGCGAACTTGCGGGAACTGCTGTAACCGCTTGCCTGAAGAACCTCTCCAAGCGGCGTAATCGGGCCGTCAAACGTGGGGAATGAACGCCGTGTAAACCTCGGACGGGATGTCGAGCAGACTGTAGTCCTTGGAAGAGACGAAGAGCAGGCTCTGCTTGCCCTTGCCTAACAACTCGTTCTCGGTGCCGAAGATCTGGTGCTCCAGCGTGCAGAACTTGCGGTTGAAGTCCGCCACCCGGATCTTCACGGTGATCACGTCGAACTCACGTGCCTCGCGCACGAACTTGTGCTCGAAGGAGCGAGTCAGGATGAAGAACTTGGTGGTCTTCAGATCGAAGTCCGGCATCACCTCGTTGAAGAACAGCTCGCGGGTTTTACCGACGAACAACCCGTACATCCCGAAGTAAACATTGCCCACCGAGTTGGTGTCCTGATAGGTGGCGATGAACGAGTAAACGAACCACTTGCCCTCGAAGTGACCGCCCAGCGAGTGCGCGTCCTGCGGTGCCGGCGCCACCACCTGCGAGCCGGCCGCAACGCTTGCGGTCTTCGCGATGGCCTTGATGGCGGGGATTTCCGAAGCCGCCTCGATCACCTCCCCCGCCCTTTCCGTGACGACGCGCAGCAGGTCCGTGTTCACCACCAGCCAGACCACGTAAATCAGCGGCAGCACGGAGCCGAGAACCAGCAGGAAATTCGCACCCGTGCAGTAGCCGAAGGAGAAGATCACCAGCGAGATGCTCGCCAGCGAGAACATGCGGATCTGCGGCAGCGGTTGCTGCGAGTTGGGCACGAAGCAGCGGGCGATCGCCAACGCCGCGTAGCCGACGAAAAACGAGGCGTAGAAAACCATGAAATATTCCAACTCCAGCTTGGCCAGCAGCCCGACGAGAGTGATGAACGCAACCAGCACGAACGTGGGGATCGGCGACTCCAACAACCGCTTCGGCAGCATGCCGACCAGCAGGTTCTGGCTCTTGCCGACGTTGACTTCGAGAAACCATTTGAGGGCGATGTAGCCGCTGTCCAGCGTGGTTAGAGCGCAGATGCCCAGAAACGAATAATACGCGGCGGGCAGCAGCCCCTTGGCCGATGGCGGAAGCGCGTCGATGTACTGCACTACGAGCTGGTGGGCATACACAAACTTGTCGAGACCGGTCTTGATGGCCTCCATCGAGGGCATGAACCGGTAGCTCACCACTCCGTCCACCACATGGTATTCCACACCGCCCTTGCCCAGCACCCATGCGGCAAGGCAGCCGTGGAAAATCAACAGGATGAAAAAGATCAGCCCGCCCACGAAGTAGCTCCCCCTGATGGAGGTTTTTTCACGGTGGATCTGGATCGCCCGCTGCCAGTGCTGCAGGTCCAGCCACGGTCCGACCAGAAGGCCCACCAACAACGGCACCGCATAACCGAAAAGCTTCGGACCCTTCCACGCGTCGGGAAGCGCCGCGCCCCACTGCAAGTGCTCGGGCAGCAGCGGTTTCAGGCTGAACAGAATCACCGCCATGCACACCGCGAGCATCAGGCCGAAAAACGCGTGCCCCACCTTGATGCGCCGGATGCCGAATTCCTCGCCGAAAAGACAGCCCGCCGCCAGCACCACGAACACCACCATGCACAGATAAAGCCAGCGGATCGGATCGGGCACCAGGTCCAGCGAACCGAAAAGATACTTGGTCAGCGCGAACACCGTCAGGGTCAGCGCCACCACCTGATAGAGATAGAGGATCAGGCGGAACGGCTTGGCGAACTTGTCGAAAAACAATGCCAGCGACTCCTGCCCGCCCGCATGGCGGTCCGCCACGATCTGCGTCAGGAATCCGAACAGGATCAGCCCCAGCGCGTTTGGAATCGCGAACAGCAACAAGCCCTCAAGTCCGAACATGAAGGTCATCTGGACGCTGAAAAACAGCCCCAATCCCCACATCCAGGCCAGAGCCACGGAATTTCCCCAAAGCAGCGTGTTGATCCAACGGAAGTTCATCAAGCGCCCAAGGAACCCTCATTCCGCCCCACCGGCAAGCCGGATTCTCCCCAATGTCAGGGCCGATCCGCTCGACCTCCCCGGCACTTCCGTCCATTCCCGCGAGAATTACCATTGAAGCCCGGCGAATCGCCCTCTTAACTCCCCGCGTCCGCAGAAACCCGCATTCCCACCCATTTCATGATCGAGCACATCCAAAAATACAAAGTCATCATCACGATCGCCCTGGTCGCCGTCGGAGCCGGTTTCGTCCTTGGCGGTTCCAGCCTCATGCGGCGCGGTGGTGCGGCCGGCGGAGTCCCCATGTTCAAGATCGCCGGCAGGACCTATGACGACCACGAATTCCAGCACCTCGGCGCAGGCTCCCTCGAACTCGTCTCCACCCTCGCCCGCTCCGGTGACTTCGGCCTCTATCAGTTCCTCATGGGCCTCTCCACCGGAGCCACCAGCCAGAAGGACGCCAATGACAAGTTCTTCATCGGCCGCATCCTTCTGCGCCAGGCCAAGGAGGAGTTCGGCATCTATCCGGGTGAGGAGGAGATCTCCGCCTACATCCGCAGCCTCAAGGCTTTCAACGACAAGGACGGCAAGTTCAACGAGGAGAACTACCGCAGCTTCGTCGAAAAAGGCATCGGCCGCCTCGGCATGACCGAGGGTGACCTCCGCGAACTCGTATCCGACGTGCTCGCCTCCAAGAAACTCAACGCCATCATTGGTGCCGGACTCGGCGTGAACCGCGACGTCGTCGCGACCGATCTCGCTCTGGAAAACCAGCAGATCGAGGGCGAGATCGCCCATCTCGACAAGGACCCGTTCGAAGCGAAATTCAATCCCACCGACGAGGAGATCAAGAAATACTGGGAGAACATCCAGGACGCATTCAACACCGAGCCGCTCCGCAAGTTCTCCTACATCATCGCCACCCCGGACATGCCTGCCGAACCCGAGGCGGATAAAGACGACGCCAAGGGCACCATCGAGGACGCCGCGCTCACCGACGAGGCGAAGAAGAAGAAAGAGGCCGAGAAAGCCAAAAAGGCCGCCACACTCGCAGATGCCCGCCGCAAGGCCCAACTCACACTCGACGAGAAGGTGGACAACTTCACCAACGATCTGGAAACCCAGAAAGGCTCCGGTTTCGAAGACCTCGCCAAAGACGACAAATACAAATGGGAGATCAAAACCACCGAACTCTTCTCCCGCAGCAAGCCCCCCACCGAGCTCGACGTGAAGCTCCGCGCCTCCAGCCGTGGCGGCAAGGCGGTGGACGAGCTGTTCCGCATCGAGCCCACTTCGGACCCGCTTTCCAAGTACTCCCAGCCCATCGCCATCGGCGAGAACCAGTGGCTCATCGCCCGTCTCGACGGTGAGGAAAAAGCCCGTCCCAAGACCTTCGAGGAAGCCAAGGCCGAGGCCCGTGACCAATACGTCTCCGAAAAAGCCGCGGAAGCCATGAAAACCGCAGCCAACGAAGCCGTCACCAAAATCAAGGCCGCCCTCACCGCCGGCAAATCCTTCGCCGACGCCGCCAAGGAAGCCGGCATCACCGCCGAGACCCACAAGGTCACCAAGGTCAACTCCTCCTTCCGCCCGGACCCCGCCAACGAGCCGAAGAACCTCTTCGAAGCCGGACGCAACGTCGATCCCGGCTCCATCGCCGAGCTCATCACCGAGTCCGACCGCACCTTCATCTTCTACGTCGCCAAGCGCGAGGTCGTGAAGGAGGAGAACGCCGCCACCCGTCTCGATACCGAGCTGAAATCCACCACCTCCCGCAACGAGACCATCGCCTTTTCAAGCTGGATCGCGGACCGCACCGAGGCCGCCAAGGTCGAGACACTCTACCGCAAGTAAACGTGCCGGAAGCCTCCGCCCTTCAGGACCTTTTCGACGACGCCAACGGCCACCTCGCCCTCGGCGAACTGGAAGAGGCGGTGGCCCTCTATCGCCGCTGCGTCGAAACGGACCCCGCCTTTTTCGACGGCTGGCACGCCCTCGGCATGGCCCTTTTGAAAACCGGCCACCTCAAGGAAGCCATCGGCTGCGGACTCCAGTCCGTCACCCTCAAGCCCAACGACCTCCTTGCCTGGACCAGCCTCTCCCAGATGTACGTCCGGGACGGCAACATCCCCGAAGCCGAATCCGCCAAAGCCAACGCCCGCATCCTCTCCCTCGGCGGCAAGGTCGTGCGAGAGGCGGAGTGAGGGTCCCTGCAATGTTCAGCTTGGAAAGGAAGATGGTTGAACAGGAGATCACGGAGGAAACAGAGAGTGAAGTGTTTCCAGGGATTGCCTGACTCATCTGCTGGAGTTGCGCCAAGGCATCACGTTTTCGAATCCAAATGATGGATTCTCTGTTCTCTCCGTTGCCTCCTGTTTGAATTCATTTCGGTTTTTGCGCTCAGACCACTTCCAAAAGAAGTTGCCGAAACGCAAACTTCAAGGAGCGGAGGAACGTGTCCGCCGATGTGGATGGAACGACGATGTAAAGCGCTTCGCACATGACATCGGCCAAGAATCCGCATGGGCGATCATGCATCGCCCCTCCTTGGTGCCATCCACGCTGCCGACTCATGATCACTGCGGGCATAGTTCATGGAAGGTCTTTCCGCCATGGGCCCTCAAAATCCCGATGGTTTCCTCGGCCCGCCTCTTGGCATACTCGGCAACACCAAGCGCCGTGGCCGCGTCGTTATCCACGTAATTCACTGCCGCGCCATGTTCAAGCAGGAGGGACACCGCCTCGGGTTGCGCGGATCTTGATGCTTCCATGAGAGGCTTCGAACCCTCTTCAGCCCCTGAAGAGGTCGGTCCGGCATTGGTGTCCGCTCCTGCGGAAATCAGCTTTTGTATCCCAGCCAGGTCTCCCCTCCCAGCCGCCTCATTGAGTTGTCTCTGTCTGATATAACTGAAATCGAAGTCGTTTTCAGACAGATATCGGGCCTGCCACCCGATCACAGTTCCGATCAGTAAGGTTGCGAATGCGATGAGGATGGTGCGGATCATGATATGAAGGGAACGTCAAATGTGCGCCCACCGGCGCGATTGAAGAGAATTTGAGGTGATATTGAAAAGCTTATGGCCGGTTGATGCGTCACGGTTCAACCGATAGGTTTGAGGCTATCGCTCAAACCTATCTTTGGGGTTGGGCTGATTTTGTTCACTTTGGGGTGTCTCCGCCAAACGCGCCACTCAGGAGAAGCATGATTGGACCAACGATGAAAACTGCCGAGATACCGAGAACCGCCCAGGCTAGAAAACATCGGATGGCAATGGCTCGATACACTTGTCCCCTCGCCGTCAGATTGGCTTTCGTTAAGGTTCCATTGAAAGGGTTCCACCAGTATCTGCTCTTCGCTTCTTCGGTAAGATTGCATGCCGTAGCGATCCAGAAACCGGTGGCGGCGAAGAATGCCACGACGCTAGCGCCGAACACAGACATCGTGACGATTTTCGCTAGCTGTTCCATTGTTTTCTGCCCAACGTTAGATGTGGAGGCACCCCCGCGCAGGAACCTGAATCCAAAGAAGAGGCTGACCGGCGGTTGCCTCGCATGACTTGTTTCTGCTTAGTGAATTCAGGAACCATGAGCTTGATCCGCTTACCGCTTTAGTGCCAGTTTCCTGAGTTACGAAGGCCTGAGCCAAATTCGTGGGAGCATCCCGATATCGACATATACAAAACCACCACAAGACTAATCCAGATGCTTCGTAACACCCACAAGGGCAATCCACGCCTTCCGGCAAATCCTGTGACGAGCAGACTCCAAAATACGAGGTGAATGACGGCGATCTCCAACCCATGTCCGGAGTCATCCAACTTAACCTTATCGAAATAGCTGATCACTCCGAGGGGAGCTCTTCCAATAACGATGGGAACAAAGAGCGCGCC
>CANBTO010000315.1 GCA_947372405.1 Verrucomicrobiaceae bacterium | reverse complement strand
AGGTATTGCGGCGGGTGATGAAGACGAAGTGACACCCGAGATTAAGAAACGTTGGGCAAGCGACAAAGCATATGAGGTATGCGCTACCGAGTGGGAGACCGCCTGCAAGGCGCAAGATCCCGAACGCATGGACAAAGCGGCCAATGCATTGAGAAAATGGAGGAAGCAGGCCTTAGACTTTTTCCCTCGCAACGAGCAACAGAGGCGCGAATTTGAGCTTTTGGATTTCTCCATTGCTGAGGTCTGGGCGAAGGCTGGCGATTACCAAAAGGCACTTGTCTTCCTGCGGAAAGAGGCGGCAGGAGGGGGTATTCTCAACCAGACGAAGAATCAGGATGCCCACGCATTGGATGTGTTCGCTTTCCATTCGGAAATTATGGCCCACACGGGAGTCGTTGAAAAGATTCCGGGCTATCAGGTGTTTGCCGTGGGCGAACAAGCAGGAGCACCGGTTTACGCCTTCGTCTATGAGCCGATCATCGATGAGGAATGGGGCATGGAGGTCAAGGGTGTGGCTGCTGGCGAGAAGCGCCTGATGATGATCCTGATGGCACCTACGTTAAAAAAGCCGAACAATTGGGTGTCCGAGGCTGAGGTAGTCGGGAAGCGCGGGCAGGTGAAAGTTTCCGTAAAGCGAATGGATGCTCACTATTCGCTGAGCGTCTCCGGAGTCACCAAGTATGTAGAATATGTTGGCGAGTCTCGTTGGCCATTCGTTCGCCGCTCTCCGCTCGCGGCTTTTGATTTGGAGGTTTCAGAAGCAGGACTGGAACAACCCGTGGACGCCATCAAGAGGGTGCCGACCAAAGCTTCTTCATCCCCGAAGGATGCCAAGCGCCACGATCCAGCACCCCGTTAAAACCTCGGACCGCTACAGATGTGAGTTGCGTCGGCAGATCCTGCTTTCCACGGGCGTTCATGCCCGATCCGGGAACTCCTGTTTCCAGCGCAGGAGGGCGCGGCGGATTTCCTCCGCATCGCGGGTGGGGCTGAGTTCCCAGACGAGTGGGCAGCCACGGGGGAAGAACTTGAGCAGGGCGGCGTAGTCGAGCGTGCCGCTGAAAGGAACGCGGTGGTCGCGGGCGGGCCACTCGACGTCGTGGACATGGCCGCCGATGAGGTGGGGCGAGATTTTTTCAAGCCACTCGGTGTGATCGAGCAGGCCGAGGTTGTGCTTGAGTTGGACGTGGCCGAAGTCATGCCAGTAGCCGACCCATGGGTTTTCGGCGAAATGCGCCTGGAGCGTGAGCATTTCTCGTTCGGTCGGCATGTCTTCGAAACGCGAGCGGGATTCCACTGCGAGTTTCACACCGAATTCCGCCGCGTGGCCGGCGATGGTTTGGAGCGCATCGAGCGCCCGATGGTAATAGAGCGGGGCGATTTTCTCGCGTTTTTTTACGAAGGAGATCTTGTTCTTGATGTAATCCTCGCTGTGGGATTCTCCGGCGGCGACCATGGCGGTGAGCGGCTTGGTCCATTTCCTGGGAGGCATGGGCACGGAGCCCATGTGGAGCACGAGATAGCGGGCCCCGAACTCGGCGGCGAGGTCGAGCGTGCGCAGCGTCATGTCCATGGCGCGCTGGCGGTCGGCCGGGCGGTGGGAGGTGAATTCGTAGGCGTCCGGGGCGTCGATCATCACTTCGACGGGTGAGGGGAAGTAGTTGTGCACGCCGGAGCAGGAAAAGATCCCGCGCTGGAAGGCTTTGCGGATGCCCGGCAGCTTGGCGATGGTCATGCCGTGGGAGAGCTCGATGTGGGAAAACCCCAGATCGACGATTTCCTCGATCATCTTCTCGCCGTCCGTGTGGCGGCTGTTGTTCCAGCAGGATGAAAACGCGAGCACGGGTGGATTGTTGACCGTGGAGACGGGATTGACGATGGAAAATTGTCGTGCGGGACATGACTGATTCAATGGGGCCGAGGCGTCCCAACCGATTGATGCATTCAGCCGCAAGAAGGCGCAAAAAGGGCGCAAAAACGAAATGAGTTTCACTTTGATTCCATCAACCTCGGACATCGCCATGTTTTGCGGTTTCTTGGTCCTTCTTGCGGCAGAAACTCTTCGGGTGGTCTTGAGGTGTCCGCGATGGCCACACGGAGCTGGCCACTCCGTTACCCGTTTCCACTTGCGCGGGGGTGGGTGCGGGGCTATCGCGGCGGGCGTGATTCACCGTGCCGCATGCCTGCTTGCCAGCCTGCTCGTTTTTTCCTCCTGCCAGGAAAAGAAGGAGATGGTCGTGACTGAAACCCGTGCCATCACCAGCAGGGACACGCCGCCCAAGTTGTTCGCCACCAGTGACGAACGTTTCCGTGATGCCAAGCCGAGTCCCGTGAAAGGTGAGACTCCCGACGGCTGGTTGTCACTTCCCGCCTCGCAATTCCGTCTGCTAAACTACCGCTTCGGCGAGAGCGGCCTCGGCGAGGTCTGGGTTTCCATCGCCGCCGGCAGTGTGCTGGACAACGTCAACCGCTGGTTGAAACAATTCGGCGCCGCACCCATCGATCAGGCGGGCCTCGCCAAGCTCCGCAGCGTGTCGGTGGCCGGGACCACAGGCGTCTGGGTGGAGGCCGAAGGGCAATATGCCGGTGGCATGGGCGCGGAACCGAAATCCGGATACGCGCTCGCCGGTGCCATCGCCTCGATCGACGGCCGGATCGTCACCGTCAAGATGGTCGGCCCGAAAGCCGAGGTGGAAGCCGCCCGGCCGGTGCTCGAAAAGTTTGCGGCGGGCCTGAAGATGGCCGAATGATTTTCCGTATCCGCCCCGCGCACAGCCCACTTCATGGACAATCCTTCCGAAACCAATCCCCGCAAGTCGCAGCGGACCATCGCGGGCAAGACCTTTGACATCCTCTCGGGATTCGGCCTCGCCACGGTGCTGCTGCTTCTGTTAGGGCTGCTCACGTGGTTCGCCACGCTGGAACAGATCGACAACGGGCTCTACGCCACGCTCAACAAGTATTTCTATTGGAAGTCGGTTTTCCTGATTCCCGAGATCCAGGGGAAAATGGTGCCGCTGCCATTGCCCGGCGGCTACTGGGTGGGCGCGCTGCTCTTGCTCAACCTGATCCTCGGCGGCGTGATCCGCATCCGCAAGGGCTGGAAGCATGTGGGCAACCTGATTTCCCACCTCGGCATCATCTTCATGCTCGTCGGTGCGGGCGTGGCGCAGCATTTCTCACAGCGCGGAAACATGGCCGTGCAGGAAGGGGAGTCCAGCAACACGGCGGAGGATTATTTCGACTACGTCATCGAGGTCGCGGAGATCAAGGACGGCAGGGCGGACAAGATCCACGTCATCGGTGGCGACGATCTAACGGATCTCACCGAAGGCAGGACGCGGCTCTTCCGTTTCCAGGACCTGCCGTTCTCACTGGAAATCGGTGGTTATCTGAAGAACACAACGCCTGTAGGTATCACTGAACGGGCCCCGGAACTGGGCCAGCGGGTGGCCGACGGCTACTATCTGATGGAGAAGCCCGGTGAAACCAACGCGGAGGCAAACACCGCCGGTTGTTATGCCCGCGTCGTGAATGCGGACGGGACGAAATCCGATCCCTTCATCGTCGCGGGTGCGAGTTTCCATCCGTTTTCCATCCGCCAGGCGGAACGCGTCTTCACCGTGGACATGCGCAAACGGCTCTGGCCGATGCCTTTCACGGTGAAGCTCGACAAGTTCACCGCCGAGTTTCACCCCGGTACGATGAAGCCTTCCAAGTTCATCAGCAACATCACACGCATCGAGAACGGTGGCGAGGCGAAGGTCACCATTCAGATGAACGAACCGATGCGTTACGAGGGCCTCACGTTTTTCCAGGCCAGCTACGGTCCGCCCGGTGCCGGTCCGGGGCAGAAGATGTATTCGGTTTTCGAAATCGTGAAAAACCCTGCGGACAAGTGGCCGGAATACAGCCTCTACATCGTCGCCTTCGGCATGCTGGTCACCTTTCTAACCAAATTCGGCGCGTATCTCGGCGCTCGTTCCCGCAAAAACAGCCATGTCTGAAAAGCCATTCCCAGCCGGACGTTGGATCGCCGCAGCGCTCGCCGTGATCGGCCTGGCAGCAGTGTTCTACAACGTCGTGATGGACAACATGCCGAAGGGCGACGTTCGCCAGATCAAAGGCTACACGCCATGGGCCGAAGAAACCATCGCTCTTGCGGAAACCTTGCCGCTCCAGAACGGCGGACGGGTGAAGCCGCTGTCCACTTTCGCCGGATTCACCATGCTCGGCCTGCACGGCGCGCGCTCGATGGAGATTTCCGATGATGCTGGCAAGAACCTGCGCATAAAGCCCACCGCCTGGCTGCTGGACGCTCTTTTCCGCCCGACCCTCGCTATCCAGCAACCCACGTTCCGTATCGACAACTCAGCTGTGCTTGAGGCAATCGGAGTGAAACCGCGCGGAAAGCGCGACCGCTACAGTTATGCGGACATCGAGCCCGGGCGCGAGAAACTTGGTGAACTCTCGCAATCCTATCAGGTGATCGATGAGAAAAAGCGCGACCCGGTGCAGAACCAGGTGCTCGATCTTGCAGCGAGTCTGCAGACTTACGAAAGTTTGATCGGCTACTTCGGTTTCGCCCGCTCCGGCATCGTGCTGCATGGCTCCGGCCAGAACGGTGCGCCTGACAAGCGGGCGGATGTCAGCGCGCTCATGGCCACCGCGCCCCAGATCCGCGAGCAGGTCAACGAGTCACGCAAGAACGGTGGAGCCATCGAGCCCCGCCTCCAGGATCTTCTGGAACAGGTGCTGGATGCGGCGAATTTCTCGAAATTCAGCTTGTTCATCGTTCCGCCAACGGATGCGAAGGACAAGTCCTGGCAGAGCGCGGGAAACGTGATCATGGATGTGATGAGCGGAGCCGCCAAGGATCCGGCGTCTTCCGTCGAAAACGTCAGATCCATGGAAACCGTGGTGCGCGTGGTGGATGACGAGGCGGAATTCCGCAAGGAGTTCGGCCAGCTTCACGACCGCATGGTGAATCTCGCCAAGAACCGCGGCGAATACCGCGGAATCGAGCTTGAGGCGAGCTACTACCGGAAGAACTGGTTCCTCTATGCGATGATCTTTTTCCTGACAGGGACTGTGGCCGCGCTCGGCATGTGGAGCTTGGGCAGAAGCAAGGCGGGCACGGTTTTCTCATGGATCACACTTGGCTCCACACTGGCGGGTCTCGGCTACTGCGTCACCGCCATCACCATGCGCTGCATGATCATGAGGCGTCCGCCCGTGGGAAATCTCTATGACACCGTCGTCTTCATCGCCAGCGCAGTGGTGCTGTTCTCACTGATCGTCGAGTGGCTCACGAAACGACGTTTCGCGCTCGGCATCGGGCCGATTCTCGGCACCGCGCTGATCGTGCTGGCCCGCAGGTTCGAACTTGGCGATGCGAAGGACCACATGGATCCGCTGGTCGCCGTGCTGGACTCGAACTTCTGGCTCACCATCCACGTGATCACCATCACGCTTGGTTACTCCGCCGGTTTGCTCAGCTCGTTCCTGTCCACCGGCTATGTGCTCATGCGCGGGCTAAACCTCGATGGAGGGGACAAGGAACTGAGGCGCGCCTTGACGCGTGCCGTCTATGGCATGTTGTGTTTCACCTTGTTCCTTTCGCTCGTTGGCACGGTGCTGGGCGGCATCTGGGCGAACTACTCGTGGGGCCGCTTCTGGGGTTGGGACCCCAAGGAAAACGGCGCGCTGCTCATCGTGCTCTGGATGCTCGCCGTGCTCCACGCCCGTCTCGGCGGCTACCTCCGCGAGTGGGGGCTGAACCTCGCCGCAGTCTTCACCGCCATCGTCGTCACCTTCTCTTGGTGGCATGTGAATTTCCTCGGCGTGGGCCTGCACAACTACGGATTCACCGCCGGCAAAAGCACCATCTGGGCGTTCTATTCCGCCATGGGCATGGTGTTGGTCTTCGGCTTCATCGCCATGGTGGTGGAGAGGAATTCGAAATCGCGCGAAGCGTGAAATCGCGAGCCGCTCTCAAGGTGTGGTGGTTGCCAATCTAACGAATCGTTTCGTTTCCACTCCGAGGGGAATGGATGCCGTCACGATTTGTCCCGGGCCGCCACTTCCCTGATTCACGCCACTCGTGGTCCAGGCGGTCAGCAGATCCGACGAGGTCTCGACACTATAGGTGGTTCCGCCCTGCGCGCGCTGGTAGGTGAACGTGAGCAGATGCCGGGTGGAATCGATGACGGCTTCCATCAGTTGCGGATCCACCGAGAACAGC
>CANBTO010000314.1 GCA_947372405.1 Verrucomicrobiaceae bacterium | reverse complement strand
AGGCACTCGTGGCCGCAAACGCATGGAAAGCCGCAGGCAGGAAGGACATCGTGGTTCCTGCCGATGGAAGCTGTCCATTCCTCCATCCGCAAACCGGTAAATGCCGCATCTATGATGGCCGTCCCTTCGGCTGCCGCACCCACTTCTGCAGCGCTGCCGGTGGCCCCGCGAGTCGCGGCGAAGTGCGCGATCTGATCCAGCGCCTCGAGGAAATCGACCACTCGCTCGGCGGCTGCGGAGCCGTCAACCTGCCTGCCGCCGTCAAGGAGGCCTTCGCATGGATGAAAAATTTCGGGTGACACGAATCCGCACAACCCGAGGCTTGCCGCACTATGAGTCTCAGGGCATTTCTCCGTCATGGCGATTTCCGCGGTTCTTTTTGACTTCGACGGGGTGCTGGTGGACACCGAATGGGCGATCTATCAGTCTTGGAAACGCACCTTCGAAGCCCACGGCCAGCATCTGCCGCTGGATATCTACACCCGTTGCATCGGCACCGATTTCGCCGTCTGGTCGCCCAAGACGCACCTTGAGGAACTGACCGGACTTGCCTTTGACTGGCACGATCTCGACGCCCGTCGGCAGCAGGAGATCATGGCCGATCTCGCCCACGAGGGGCCGATGCATGGAGTGCCCGCATTCCTGAGAAGGCTCGCCGCGGAGGGCATGCCGACTGCGGTGGTTTCAAGCTCATCGCACCATTGGGTGGATGGCTGGCTGGAGAAACTCGGATTTGCCGGGCATTTCAAAACCACGGTCTGTAGGGGAGACGCGGCCCGGATCAAACCCGCGCCGGATTTGTTTCTTGAAGCATCCAGCCGCCTCGCCATTCCGCCCAAGGATTGCCTCGTTATTGAGGATTCCCTCAACGGCCTGAAAGCCGCGAAAGCTGCTGGCATGGCGGTCTGGATCGTGCCGAACCGCGTGACGGAGTGCCTCGATTTTTCTCAGGCGGATCAAGTTTTCCGCTCAATGGCGGAGCTGGACCGCAGTCTCCATCCGTCCCTTGGGAAAATCTAAGGCCGCTCACGGCAGGATGCTCACGCGGTCACCCGTCTTGGTCATGCCGAAGAGTTTGGCGGCGTTTCCAGCGGGCACGCGGATGCAGCCGTGGGATGCAGGGTAGCCGGGCACGTTACCCTCGTGCAGACCGAAGTCCCCGCAGTTGAGTCGCTGGAAATACGGCATGCTGGCGTGGTAAAGCGTGGAGGTCCAATCCCGGTGCTTGTTCGTGATCACATACTCGCCCACCGGCGTCGAAAAACCCTTGCGGCCGGTGGAAACCCGCGTTGTGAAGATCTCGTTTCCCTCCGCATCGAACATCCGCGCCATCTGCTCGGAGAGCCGGACTTCGATGCAGCGTTCCTCATGACGCGGATCCTGACCCAGAAACAATCGCGTCATCGCCACATCCTTGCGCTGGATGGCGAAATTGATCGGCCACAATGAGGAAATCCGGGTGTGCACATCCAGTTTCGCGCCTGTCTTCAATAAATACCGAGCGGTTTGTATGCTCCCTAAATCCGCGGCGAGCATGAGCGGGGTGGCGTTGCGATCCATCTTGAGAACCCAGCGCATGGCACCTGGCCGGACCTGTCGGAGGAATTCCGAGGAGACCGGAAGTGCGAAGGGGGCGTTGGGATTGGCCCCGGATTCGAGGAGAAGTTTGACGGTGCGGTGGCAGCCGGTGGCGACAGCCAGGTGAAAGGTGGATTGGCCTTCTGGAATTCGATGTCTGGGATCCGCGCCGTAGCGGACGAGCCATTCCGCCGCTTTGTCATGCCGCGCGCGGATGGCTCCGGAAAGGGCGGTATCGAAGGACGGAACCATGGTGAAATCCGCCGGCACTCCGCAGGCGAGCAGCAATCCCACCATCTCGTGGTTTCCGCGCACACTGGCGAAATAGAGCGATCTCCCGCCGGGCAATCCATAGTCGAGCAACAGTTTGACAAAGTCACTTCGACCCTCGAGCACGGCGGTTTCCACCGGCGAGAGGCTTCCAGGGGAGCGCCGATCCGGCCGGATGCCGTGGGAGAGAAGCATGGCCGCTTTCCGCGGATCGTGCTGGCGGTAAGCTCGCCAGAACCAGTGGTTCCAGTCGCCGCCGGGCGGTCTGGCGCTGCTTTTCAGAAATGTGGTGAAAAGGGCAGGGGAGCCATGTTCCAACACATCTTCAAACGGGCTCTTGGTCTGGCTGGAATCTCGTTTGAGATTGGGATCGGCACCTATCCTGAGAAACAAAGCGGCTTTTTCCACATCCTCGTCCGCTACTGCCTTTTCAAGAAAGGTGCGGCCATCAGGTCCGGCGGCGTTCGGGTCAGCCCCTGCCGAGGCGAGTTTTGGGATCATGTCGGTCCACCCTTGTTTCAGCGCGAGCTGGATGGTGGTCTCTCCGGCCGCGTTGATGGCTCCGGCATCCGCGCCGAGTTCAACCAGTGATTCCGTTAGATCCCGCCTGCCGGACTCCATTGCCACGTGGAGCAGCGGATTGCCGCGCCCGTCCTTGAGGTGTGGGTCCGCTCCGGCTTTCATCATCGTGCGCACGAGATCCAACCGCCCGCGGCGGATGGCCCACGGCAGGATGGGATCGCCGTCCGGCATCAGACTGTCGGTGCGCGCGCCGGATGCCAGCAGCGTTTCGACCACGCGCCCGTCTCCGTGTTCCAGCGCGATGCCGAGAACACTCGCGCCGTTGGCAAGGGTGGCGTTTACGTTCGCGCTCGAGTTGAGAAGCATCAACACCATGGGGTAATCCCGGTTCTCGACCGCGATGCCGAGAGGTGTGCGATCACGGGCGTCGCGCTGCTCGGTGTAAACGCCAGCCTCCAGCAGGAGGGCCGTCCGCTCATCGTTTCCTTCGAGTATGGACTGGATCAGTGAACGGCCCGAGGGTTCCACGCCTAGCCCGGAGAGTTTTCTGAACGCGACCTTGTGCGGCGTATCGCAGGAAGCGACCAGCAATGCGGCCATGATCATGGCGCATTGTTGGTGCAGCGCGGAACTCCATCCGGATTTCACAATGAGGGGAATGCTATATGTGCTTGCGATGAAGGCAAGTTCTCACCCGCTGCAGGATGCCGAATTCGTCGCCAGCTCAATGGTTGTTCGCGGCTTTGCCTTCCCCCATCTCGTTGGCCAGGGCTTCGCGAAGCTCCCTGTGGGACCTGACGAACTCGTAGCGGGCGGAGTTCGCAAGACTCGTGTTGTTGACGTATTCACCCCTGGCCCGCAGGGCCTTGTCAATCGTCCGGATACAGCTCACCGTGGCGCGTGCGCGCTCCAGCAGGTCGCGGTCCTTCTTCTCGGCATAGCGCTCGAGCGCTTCCACCCTCGCACGGCAGGTCTCATAGGTCCGGATGACGTTGGCGGCGTCGGCCACCGCCATGTCATTCTCCTTTCTAAGGAGCCATGAGGCGCTTTCCAGCGCGCGGCGCAGCTCGGCGGCAAGTATTTGGCGGGGTATCAGGACGGGGCGGTTTCCCGAAGCCTGGATCAGCAGCATTTTCGCTGAGATATGATCCGGGCATTCCTGGAAAATGGACAACAGGCGCTGGCGGACAAAACTGTTGGCGATGTATTGCCGCACTTCCTGGGTGCCCGCTCGATCCTGGACTTCGTGAAACCTCAGGATCGGAGACGCGATGGCCCCACGGGGAGTCTTGGCTGTCATCTCAAGCATCTGCTTGAAGTCCGAGGCGAGCAGCACCTCGTATTCGAGGAAAAATCCGGGTCTCTCCATCGCGAGGATCGAGGGCAGGTAGGCCGCCGCTTCGGCAGGCAGCACGAGCCGCCGACCGGAGCCTTTCCCAAGTGACTGCAGTTGATCCCAAATGCCCGTCGGCAGTTTGAGCGCACCGCTTTCGGTGACGTCGCCAAGAATGATCGCATCCGGCTCGATGCCGGTGATGGCAGAGCTCGCCAGCACAGCGGCGGCGGCACCGATCGGCCGGCGGATATCCGATGAAATGGATTTTTCCAAATCCTTGCCTCCGATGGTGATCCTAGCCCCTAACGGAAGCTCGCCGTGGCATTTCGCCAGCAAGTGTTTGATGGTTTCCTCCAACTGATTGTAATGGTTGGAATCCCCAGCCTCACCTATGGAAATTGAGAAAATTTTGTCTTCCGGTTTGCCTTTTTCGACCTTTTCCGCCGTCATGTGCAGCACGGATGGAGAGAGTGTCCACGTGGCGTTCTCATCATGGTCCGGCCGGTTCCAAAGCAAAGTGCCAACCTGTGCCTTGTGAAGCAGGATGTCCTTGTGGCCGGCGTTGTCCATGCCCGGAATGTCAGTTTTTTTCGAACCATCGCCACCAGCGACTTCGGGGGGCTTTTTCTGATAGGCGGAAAGCGGGGGAATCCATCCGCTCCACGCACCCTTTTCACCGGCGTTGAGAATTGCTTCAGACTTCGGATCTTTTGGATCCAGGACGGCCATCACATCCTTAAGGCATGCGGCCAAAGCATGCGCCTCGCTTCCCGCCTCCGGGCTATCCAGCCAGTTGATGGTTTGCCAGATCCGCGTCCGGCTTTTATCCGTCCGGGCCCGTTCCTCCGCCGGCTTGTGGCGTTCCTCCTGATATTCGGCCACCAGTCTGCGCGCTTTGGAGTTCGCAGGATCCAGCGCCATCGAGAGCGCCAATACCTGCGCCGCGACACGGCGCTCCGCCGGATTCTCGGGCTTCATTTCGTCCGCCAGGGCCTCAAGCTGCCGGGACAAGCCCGTCATCGCTTCCGCATCCAGCGGGATCCTATCACGGCGGAACGCCACGGGCCCTTCCGCAGGCGGAGCGAATTCTCCGGCACATGCCGGAAACGCCGCACCCGCGAGCCAAGCCGCGATCCAAAGCCAATGACAGGCCCTTGTTCTCATCACGCCTCTACCTGACCGAATTAACGCCGCGTCACAAGCCAACATTGCGGATTCCTCCGCCCTCTCCCAAGATATCGCCATGCACTCTCCTCCCCCAAGCTTGGAAACCCGCGAAGAAGTCATGTTTTTCGATACGGACTGCGGCGGTGTCGTCCACAACCTTGCCTATCTGCGCATGATCGAAACCTGCCGCACCCGTCTCGCCGCGCTCATGGGCATGGATCTCCGCACCATGTCGGAAACCCGCGTCTTTCCCGTCGTCACCCGCACGGAAGTCGATTACAGGACACCTGCAAAACTCGGTGACTGGATCACTATCCGCGGCCGTCTCGATGAACTCGGTCGCGCCCGTTTCTGGTGTGCCTTTGAAATGATCCGCGATTCGGACTCCGCCACCCTCGTCACCGCGCGCCAGTCACTCGCCCTCGTCTCCATGCCGGCCGGCAAGCCCCTAAGGCTCCCCGCCGAGTGGTCCGGCAGGTGGAGTTTCTGATGGATCGGACGGGCATGCATCCCAGGACACGTTTGATTTTGAATGTGGCGGCAATCGCCACCCTAAAGGCCAAGGACCGCGAGGAAGCGCTGCGAAAGTAGAAGCATCTCCCGATAACCGAAAATGCAAAACCCCGTCGCCCAGTGAGGGTCGGCGGGGTTTTGGTTTGGAGGGGGGCGATCAGACGCCTGCTGACACATTCAGGGAGGAAGTCAGTTGCTCCAGTCGAAGGACTCCTCCTTCTTCAGAGCGGTGGAGGCCTTGATCGGGCCACCGGCGTCGTTCGCCATTTTGGAAAAATTCTTCTGCATGTCGCGGTTGCGGTCGGCGATGGTGCGGCCCTTGCCGCCCATCATCTTGCGCATTTCATCGTCGAGGAAGGGATCCTTCTCGTCGGCTGCGGTTTTCACGTATCCCAACGATGATGATGCCTGGTCGATTTGTTTGGAACGCGCGGAAATGCGGTCAATCGCCGCTTGATATTTGGCAACCATGGATTTCACGTCGCCTACGGAACGGATATCCCTCATGGCCTCCATGAAGGCTTGGACGCGACTGGGATCCTGCACGAACCATGCGCATCCTCCACCTGCCGAACCGAAAAGAACAACCGCCGTCACCAGTGCTTCCATCCGGCGCTTGCGGGTTTTTCTCTTCATCTGCTCGTCCAACAGGGCCGCCAACTCGGTGGATGCGGCGTCATCCAGCACGGGACCCGTTGGTTTGTTCTCGGTGGTAGCGGTTTGCAGTTCAGCTTCACTGGTGACGGATGCGGCGAATACGGGTTGCACCGGAGCAACTGGCATCGGAGTGGAGGGAACCTGCGTCGGCATGACGTCAAGGACAGGAGTCGGAAAGGCACGCGGTGGTGGGCCTCCGCTTG
>CANBTO010000313.1 GCA_947372405.1 Verrucomicrobiaceae bacterium | reverse complement strand
TGGTCTTCGTAAAATTGGGACTTCTCAGCTACGAGACGATGTCTAACACCCGCCGCTACGCCATCGTCGCAATCTTCATCGCCGCCGCCATTCTTACCCCGACGCCAGATATTCCCACAATGTGCATCATGGCCGCGCCCATGATCATCCTTTATGAAATCTGCATCTGGCTGGCCTACTTCGACCGCAAGAAAGCCCGCGCCAAGGAAGAGGAGGAAGCTCGGGAAAATCGGGAGCGCCTGCGCCTGCGCGCGGAACGTATGAAAGCGACCGACGCCGAAGAAGCCAAGGCGTGGCAGGAAGACGAGCATCATGATGCGCATCATGACCCGCACCATGACGACTCGGGCCATGACGACTGGCATGATTCGCACCATGACGACGGAGACGATGACGGCTGGCATGTCGAGCACCCACCCGCCGGTGACGAACCGCACGTCGCTGAGCATCCACCTGTCGGTGAGGAGCCTCCCGCCCGTGACGAAATTCCGCCCAAGGATCTGTGAGCTGGATTTGCGCCAAATTCCCCGTCCGATGAATCCGTCTAAAGCTGCTAGAGATGACAGCGCACGCTCGCCCTTCGCCGGTTGCGCCATCCTCATCGCCGCGCTGGCGGTGATGGTTTTCCTGATCGGCTTCTCGATTCTAACACTGTTCCGGCAGTTTCATGAAATCGCGAAATTCACCGGAGAAAAACCCGAGCCTGTCGAAGTCGCCCCGCTCGCCAGTGACTCTGCCGCGCTCAAGGATCTGTCCGCACGGGTGGAGATTTTCCGCCAGCAACTCACCGGCGAAACACGGGCCTCGCTCGCCCTATCAGCCGATGATTTGAATCTAGCAATCGCCGGTTACGACGCCTTCAAGGAACTGCGCGGCACCCTGCGCGTCACGGCCATCGAGGGCGAGACCCTACGCCTTGCGATTTCATTTCCCCTCAACGGCAGGCCGAGATTCGCCCGTGGCAACGAGCCGGGGTGGATCGCCTCCGACTCGCGCTATCTCAATGGCACGCTGGTCGCGCGCCCGCGCTTGTTTAAAAAGGAAATCATCCTCTCCCTCGACGCCATCGATGTGCCAGGCGTTCAAGTGCCTCATGAGTTCATTGACCAAATGTCGCCCTATCACATCACTGAACGTTATTTGTCGGATGCCGTCCTCGGTCCAGCCATGGCCAAACTCACCCACGTGGAAGTCGCCGGCGGGAAAATCATTTTCACCCGTAAGCCGGGGGAAATCGCCGCCGACACGCTGACCAACGCGCAAGTCGATGCTGGTAGCACACGGCTTTTCACCACACTTGGCATTGCGGCAGCTTGCTTCCTCGCCTTCGTGGGGGTCATTGTGCTCGTTGGAATCCGAGCGCAATCCCGCAAGTCCGAGTGATTTCCGAACAAAGCCGCGCCGCCACGCCGTTTAACCTCAGCATCATGAAACTACCCGCTCATACCGCCCTCCTTGGTCTCGCTCTAACGGTATGGCTACCCGCCAATGCCATCACGGTCGAAGCCTCTCCGCCCGCCGCCAAAGAACCTGCCCAGGAGCCTAAAACCAAGGAAGCAGACACCCTCGCCGCCGAGAACAAACTCGAAGCCGAGCGCCTCACCCAAGCGACCAACCCCATGCGCGCCGAGATCACGCGGCTCAAACTGGAACGCGAATTACTCACCGAAAAGCTCGCCCTCGAATCCGCCAAGCGCCAAGCCTCGCTCCAAGATACACTGGCGAAAATGGAAGCGGAAAAAGAACACCTCGCCGAGGAAGGCGAACTGTCGAAAGTCCGTGCGGATAAATTAGCCAACGAACTCAAGGCCGCCCAAACTGAAGCCGCCTTGGAAATCTCCAAGCTCCAGAATGACATCGCCCGCATCGAGGCCACTGACAAACGCGCCAAGTTCGCCGATTCCAAACCCGTTTTCCTGAAAAATCCGCTCAAGGAAAATGGCATCCTCGTCGTCTCGGACCGCCGCATTCCGCTCAACGGGCTGATTACCGAAGCCACCGCCGACTATGTAACAAGCCGCATCCAATACTGGGATAACAAGGATCGCGAGCTGCCCATTTTCCTCGTGATCGACTCCAGTCCCGGCGGCTCGGTCATGGCCGGTTATCGGATTCTCAAGGCCATGGAATCCAGTGACGCGCCAGTCTATGTCGTCGTGAAATCATTCGCCGCCTCCATGGCTGCGGCGATTACCACGCTCGCCAAGGAATCCTACGCCTATCCGAATGCGGTCATCCTCCACCACCAGATCAGCTCGGTGGTCATGGCCCAATTGAACCTAACGGAACAACGCGAGTTCCATGAGGAAAGCCAGCGCTGGTGGGTCCGCCTTGGCAAGCCTGTCGCCAGCAAAATGGGCATCACTCCCGACGAGTTCATTAAGAAAATGTATCTTCATTCTTCTAACGGAAATTGGAGTGAATTCGGCGAGCAAGCTAAGGAACTGAAATGGGTCAACCACATCGTCAACGGCATCGACGAAACCTCGTTCACCAAAGACCCTGATAGTCTGGACACACCCAAGCCCACCAAAGCGACCACCGTTGCCGAAGACATCGACGCCTCCGGCCATCCTTTCATGTGGCTGCCCCATCTCAATCCGATGGATGTTTACTTTCTCTACAATGCCGATGGCTACTATCGGCTGAGATAAGTGAACCACGTTTGCTTTGCCGGACGCCTCTCCACCACCGGCCCGCCGCTGTTGCCTTGGATGATGCCGGCATCGACTTCTAACGAATCACCGCTGGTGCCGAGGATCTTCCCTTTTTCCACCGAGACCACACCATTGCCGCCGCCATTGCCGAGGGCGGCGATCGGGGTGTTGATCTGCAACTGGTAATCCGGGGGCACGAGTTCCAGAAAATCCTTCACCTCTTCCAAGATTTCCAAACGCACCAAATCCGCGCCCTCGGCGGCTTCGAGGTTGCCGAATTTTTTGAAACCGGTCCCACTCGCATTGCGGATGCTGAGCTTGCTGTTGCCGGAAAATACATGCGCGGCCGCGTAAACATACTTTTTCCCTCCAGCGGCGACGATGAAGCCGTTGCCGACGGATAGATCGCCCTCGATGATGAGTACGGCATTCGAAATCCGCGGGCTGACCTTGCCCTTCGGGTCGAAAAGCCCCTGGGCATTGCCTTCCCCGGCAGCTTGGCCTTCTCGCTCTCCAGCGCGGCCATTTTCTGCTCCAGCTCCCGGAGGCGCGCCTTATCGGCATCGTCCGCCTCACACCACGCCGGGAAATAACCAAGCGTCAGAGCGGAAATAAGGAGGAACTTTTTCAGCGGAGCCTATCACCCTTTCCATAACATTCGCACGCCGAAAATGACCAGCACGCAGCCGAAAATCCGGTTCAGTGTCTGATTGCTCAACGAGCGCATCAAATCGCTGCCGAACCATGCGGCAACGGCGGAAGCCAAGCCAACAGCGGCGACCACTCTCCAGTCGATCAAACCTCCGGTGCGGAAATTGTTAGCGGTGGCGGCCAGCGCGGTGACGATGATGACGGTCATCGAGGTGGCGACCGCCTGCTTGTGCTCCAGCTTCAGCAGACCCGTGAAAGCCGGCACCATGACCAGTCCGCCACCGACGCCGCAAAGTGCCCCAAGCAGCCCGGCGACTAGCCCGATGAGGATGGCAGGGAGGAGGAATTTCATCGGCGGCAATCTTGAGTGGTTCACTGCTGATGACGAGGCAATTGTTGAGTTCTTGATCGAACGGCTGCCGATCAAACCCGGCGATACGGCAGGCGACCATGCGCGAGATGCGGCCTGCGGCGAACAACACGCATGCCAAATCCAAGCGGATCTCGGATTCGCACATGTCCGCCAAAGCTGGGTCGTCTGGTAGTGTCAGAATCATGGATGGAAAATTAGTGCCGTTCGCGCTGATGCCAATCAGGGAGTTGAGGGTCGGTAGGAGTCCGCGCACCATTCAACGACAGACACGGATGCGGTTGCTTGCTTGATCCCACTCGAAAAGCGAATTCTCCATGCCTACGGCATTTTCGAGGTCTTCGCGGGTGAGCTTGATGCCATAACGCTGCGCCCGTGCTAACAGGTATTCCACGTCAGCCCAGCCTTCGGAATCCAGTTTGAGGCCGATCGCATAGGGGTCGTCACGTATAACGAGGGTGAGGAAACTTTTCAGGCGAATGGATTCCATATTCGCCAGAGTCGTTCGGGCAGTGGTCTCGTGCGGAGTCGGAGAAGAGGGAATCTTTTTAGGTGGATTTACCCATTTCGGCAGTCCGCAGTGAACGCATTTTCGAGACGGTAATCC
Organism: Verrucomicrobiaceae bacterium; assembly: GCA_947372405.1. Next base: position 1,968 of record CANBTO010000313.1, on the reverse strand, counting down.
ATAGAAGATTTCATCGCCACGCTGGAATTTACCCTTAAAGAAGAAATAGCCCTTGCATCGCGGACAACGGAAGCATTCCGTTTCTGTGAGAGCAAGAGAACAGACGATTAATGGTGGAATCCAAAATAACCAGAACGCACCAAAAAACACCAAGCAACCCAAGATCGGCAGCGATACCCAAAACACGAAACGCCAGTATCGATAGCCATCCCAAGCGGATTGATACGAGTCATTCATTTCTATTGCTTCTGGAGCCTTCTAGAAGGGGGGAAATTCACCGCCGCCTCACCGAAGCTTTCCTAGCAGACGCAATTTCCACAATCAACCGATGCAGGATCAAGCGGTGATCGAGCCCGGTGGTGACTAGCGCTTGGTCGGCTTTCAGCGTGGCTTCCATGACTTGCTGGAGGCCGGAGAGCTCGAAGTTTTTGGCGTTGTCGGCGGCGAGGAAGATGGGGAAGACATTCACACCGGAGCCGTCTTTTTTCTGCGGGAGCCAAGCGCGGTCGGACTCGGGGAGGCGATTGAGGCCGCCGGAGAAGGCGTTGTAGTTGCCGGTGGGGACTTTGAATTTCTCGATGATGAGCTTGGCCATGAACAGATTTCTCACGACGCCGATGATCGAGGCGCGCATGATGCCGATGGCAGACTCGTCAGCTTCTAACTGTTGGTCGATGAGCTGGATGGCGCGGGCGGCGTTACCTAACTGGATGGCCTTGCCGATTTCGAACACGACGGCGGCGCGGCTGAGCGGGACGAGCACGCGGACGTCGTCCTCGGTGACTTCGCGGCGTTCCACGCCGAGGTAGAGGTCGAGCTTTTCCAGCTCGTTGCCGATCTGTTGGGACTGCTCACCGGCGAGCATGACGAAGAGGGCGAGGGCGTCGGGGTGGAAACTGAGGTTCAGCTCGCGGGCGCGTTTGGTGACGAGCGAGGCGACCTGATCCTGCCAATCGTCGCGGCTGGTGTCGATGCGGTCGTGGACCTGCACGTCGGCGGTTTTTTCGATGAATTTCCAGAACCCGCGCCGCTTGTCCACGCCTTGGGCAGTTAGGAGAAATTTCACCCCGTCGGGAATCCCGCGTTCGAGGGTGGCGCGGAGGCTCTCGACGCCAGCTTCGGTGCGTTGGGAACGGCCGGTGACGTTGTCGGCCAGGAAATTCGCATTGCGCAGCCAGACCACCTTGTCGCCACCGAACATGGGGAGCGTCAAAATCGACTGGACCGTGGAGGCGCAGATTTCAAAGGCGGATTCCGAGTTGTCTGCGATGCCGTCGATGGTCTCGTGGGTGAAGCCGTCGTCCACGCCACCAGTGAGCTGGTTGTAGAGCAGCAGCGCGCGTTCGCGGACGAGTCCGTCATCGCTGCCGACCACCGCGAAGAAATTTCCGGCGCTCACGGTTTTTGCTTTTACTTTCGCGGCCACAGGAAGGTGTTAACCGGATGGGGCGGAGCCTGCAAGCGCTTGGATGAAATTGGGTGGTTCCATCACGCATTCCGCCGGACAAGCGGGAATCTTGACCCGGCCCCACTGGCGGACCATCCTTGGCCGTGCGTTCGATTTTAATCACTGGTGGAAATGGCGGGCTCGGTCTTGGGATTGCCCGCTATTTTCTCGAACAGGATCCGCAGGCCCGCGTGTGGCTGGGGGTCCGGGCGAATCGTGCGAACGCGGAAATTCTATCAAACGAATTTCCCGACCGCTGCCAACTCCTCAATCTCGACGTGACCGATCCCGCTGCATGGCATGATGCCGTGGGAAAAATCGTGGAAAGCGATGGCCGCCTCGATGTGTTAGTCAACAACGCCGGTCTGCATCGCGATTGCCTGCTCGCCGCGATGCCGGCTGAGACATGGCACTCGGTCATTGCCGCGAATCTGGATTCCGTCTTCCACGGTTGCCGCGCGGCAGTCACGCCGATGTTGCGGCAGCGCGGCGGGCGGATCATCAACATCGCCTCACTCAGC
>CANBTO010000312.1 GCA_947372405.1 Verrucomicrobiaceae bacterium | reverse complement strand
CAAGGCCTGCCCTGACTTATGTACGATTCCGGCGCCAACAGCAGGACTTTTGAATGCAGAAAGTTCCTTCTGAATTTCGGATATCCTGAAGTTCGTCGTTTCCAACTGCCGTGTCTGAAAGATGCATGACGCGGCGATGAGAATGACGACACAAACCATTGGAGCATTGGTCTTATTCATACCTCGTGATTGGCTTCTTGATTTTTTCAATGGTGTCATTGCGCAACACGACGTCGGAAATCCGCTCGGCAAGTTTCAGCGCTTCGTCCTTGTGAAGGCGCGCTCCACTTGTGAGAAATCCAGCCAAAACCTGATTGTTTCGAGTTGATTCGAAAGAATTCAAAACCAGTTGCTCGGCATCTTCGTAATCCATACCTGATGCGCTCACGGTTCCACCCAGGGCTTTTCCTGTCAAAAAATCCAGATGAGTGTTCCGCGGGCCGGCCCAGGATCTCATCGCCTCAATGTCTTCGATCGTGATCTTCCGTTCATCTGCGATTCTCTGAAACTGACGTTCCACCGCAGAGTCAACACATTCATCTACCAAAGCAGGCGGAGCACTTACATCTTCCAGAAACTGTGCTATCTGATCGTAGTTCATATTCGAGTTCGTGACCGAAGCTTGGAAAATTCGGGTCGCCTGGTCTTCGGACATTCTGTTTCGAACCAAACCAGCGTAGATGGCCCGGGTTTGCTGGGGCTCTTTGGTCATGAAGACCCCCTTCAACATCGCTTCCGCCTCCTCATCAGACAGTGACTTCAATCGCCCGGTGGCATGCTCTGGGCTCGTTTTGTAGATGGATTTGAACAATTCCATTTCGAATCGACAATGCAGCGTACCGAAGTTCATGAGGTTCAAACTTCCGGATTTTTCCTCGGTGAACCTGCGGGCCATCCATGCGCAGGCCTCGGCAGGATTGTTTTCCGCCAACGCCCTGATTCCAATGGACCCCAGAATCGCTTCGTACGTAGCATTCTTCCCCGATCCGTCCACTTTGTCAAAGAAGCGGTCCATCGCAAGTTTGGGATCTTTTTTGACCAGAAACGGCAAGACATGAATTTCGATCTCCCGGATTTGATCGTCAGACATTCGGTCACGAGGAATCGAATCCAACAACTCAAGCAGTTCCGACGACGACATGGCCGCAAGCTTGCGATCAAATTTGATTTTGACACTCTGACATCCCAATCCGCTTTTCCACAGGCTGACCTGCGGGAAAATTTCTTTCCATTGGACTTCCAGGCTGCCTACATTCGGATTTTGAGACAGCGTTCCACTTGCTCGACTCTTGTTACCACCGTTGGATTTCAGAACGGATAGTTCGGTTTCCTGTAAATGAAGGATTTTATTGGCGTGAGCGGTTTGATAACGAAGAACCGAAAAAAACACGCACCCCGAAATCACCAAGATCAAGAGAACATCTCTTGCGCGGATTTTCATAAAATGGATCATGGATCAAGGGTTCCTCGCGGTCAATCTTATTGATCCTGCATGGAGTGTGTCAGAGGTGTATTTGAGGATACGATGCACCGCAGTCTTATACATGGATTCGAAAGCCGCTCAGAGCCGGACCGACGGATTCTGGATTTAACTCTACGAGGGGGCACTTGACACAGAACGGTGCCCAGGTGATCGGGGTGCCGGGTTTAGATGCCTGGGTGATCGGCAAATCAAAGATCGAAAATTGCAGAACCACTGGAGCATGGATGGTCCGACAATTCGCGACGAGCGCAGACGCCTCCATCGCATGGGCCACGAGATCATTTGCAGGAATTACTGGGACGTAGGCACTGCCTGTGCGCCAGACGGAGCGCCCGGGTTCCACGCAGCAAGTGATTGGTCGTGCCCAAGTGAACACCGCGGTTCAGGGAAGCAGATTCTCCGGAGGGAAATTGCGAAGGCACGATTCTCAATCAGATATCCGAAGCCGGTGGTGGCGGGTTTTTCGTGCGCGTCCGGATGTTGAGGATTTCCACGCCGAGCGAGAAGGCCATGGCGAAGTAGATATAGCCTTTCGGGAAATGAAAGTGGAAGGCTTCCGCCATCAGGGTGGTGCCGATGAGCATGAGGAAAGAGAGCGCCAGCATCTTGATCGAAGGGTGGCGGGAAACGAAGGTGCCGACAGCGCCGGAGGCCAGCATCATGACGGCGACAGAGATAATCACGGCGGTCATCATCAGCGAGATGCGCGTGGGATCGTTGACCATGCCGACGGCGGTGATCACGGAATCCAGGGAGAAGACGATGTCGATCATCATGATCTGGAACAGGATCGAGATGAAGGAACTGGCGGATTTGCCGGCGTCGGTGCTCTCCTCCTCGCCATCGAGTTTGTGGTGGATCTCCATGGTGGATTTCCAGATCAGGAACCCACCGCCGCCGAGCAGGATCAGGTCCTTGAGCGAGATGCCGATGACGCCGTGGCTTTCCTCGTAGTGCGGGTTGAGATCCCACAGGGACTGCGGCAGGTGCAGGTTGAAGAGCGGGTGGGTGAGGCTCATGATCCACGTGATCGAAAGCAGCAGCGCGAGGCGGGCGAACATCGCCAGTCCCAGGCCAAGCAGACGGCCGTTCTTGCGTTGGTGCTGCGGCAGGCGGTCAACCAGGATGGAAAGGAAAACGATGTTGTCGATGCCGAGGACGATCTCGAGCATGGAGAGGGTGAAGAGCGCACCCCAGCCCTGGGGATCGGCGAGCCATTCGAAGGACAGTGCAGGCATGCTTTGGAGGTTAGAGGGTGGCGAAGGAGAGGGCGCGTTGTTTCATCTGGTTGGCCATCAGGCTCAGGGCGTTGGCGCGGGTGGGGGCAAGATGCTCCTTGAGGCCGGTTTTGTCGATGAAGCACATGTCCGCCGTTAACACGGAATCCGCGGTCTCGCCATCGAGAATGCGGATGAAGAGGGCGATCATGCCCTTGGTGATCAGCGAGTCCGAGTCCGCGGTGAAGTGGATTTTCCCGTCCTCCAGCGAGGCGTCCAGCCAGACCTGGGACTGGCAGCCCTTGATGAGGTGTTCCGGAGTCTTGGCATGGTCTGGCATCGACGCGAGCTTCTTGCCCAGGCCGATGACGTATTCATAACGCTCGGTCCAGTCCTGGAAGAGGGCGAGTTCCTCCAGAAGCAGCTCTTGTTTCTCGGCGATGCTCATGATGGACGGGAGTGGAGCGCGGATTGGCGGAATCGGCAAGCCGGATCAGACTGCGGTCCTGGCCGCCATCCATTGAAGTCTTGATGAGTGATTTTCCGGCTGTGCCGAAATATTGTGCAACCGGCGCGTGGACATCCGACATTTGCAGGGTTATGAAGACATGCATGAAATCCAACAAATGCCGTACCGGATGTGGGCGGGGATTCACGCTGGTGGAACTGCTGGTGGTGATCGTCATCGTCGCGGTGCTGGCGTTGCTGTCGATCGTGGGGGCCAACCGCTTCGTCGAAAATGGCCGCAAGGTGAAGTGCATGGCGCAGTTGCGGGACTTTCAGGTGGGTATGACCCTGTTTGAGGGCGACTATCAGAAACCACCGATTCCTCAGTCGAAGCGGGATACCGGCTGGGACACGATTTATGGCGATCCCGGCGGAAACTACACCACCCAGTTCTTGGTTTCCGCGTTGGCGGGGGAGGATAAGGATTATCCTTACAAGGGGGAGAGCTTTTCCTCCAAGGATGTGAATCCCAGGAACGAGACTTACATGACCTTCCCGTTGGCGAAGGACAACAAGTCAGGAGTGGGCAAGGATGGCAAGCTGTATGATCCGTGGGGTGGCGAGGTGATGGTGGCCATCAACGGGTTCAAGTCGAACCAGCCTGACGCCGAATTGGTGGATTTCAACAACGGACAAAACGACCGCAGGCTGCACACCTGGGGTCTCGCTGAATACAAGGAGACCAAGCCCAAGGAGCAGTCGTTTGTCTTCTGGTCCTACGGCAAGGATCACAAAAAGGGGAAAAACGCTTCTAACAATTCCAGCGTGGTTCCTCTGACCGGCTCGGACGACGTGATTTCCTGGTGAACCGGAGGACTCTCAAACGGGCCGGGTTTCCGCGAGGATGCCTTCGCAGCCGTCCTTGAGCAGTTCGATCACGTGGTCGAATCCGCGTTGTCCGCCGTAGTAGGGATCCGGGACGCGGAGGTCGTCGTGATGATGGCAGAAACTGACGAAAGGGCGGATTTTCGCGTGGGATTCGCCGCCGGGATCAAGACGTTGGACATTGGTGAGGTTGGATTCGTCCATGGTCACGATCAGGTCGAAGGTTTTCAGGTCATCGCGAGTAATTTGCCGCGCGTGGCCGGTGATTTTGTATCCTTGGCGCTCCAGCGAGGCGGACATCCGCGGGTCGGGAGGCGAACCTTGGTGATAGCCGATGGTGCCGGCGGAATCGATTTCATAGGCATCGGTCAGTCCGGCATCGGAAACCATCTGGCGGAAAACAATCTCCGCCGCCGGTGAGCGGCAGATGTTTCCGAGGCAGACGAAGAGGATATGAAAGCGCTTGCGCGGCGGCGACATGGCAGGGTGATCGGGGGAAATCCCGAAGCTGACAATTCAAAAGCCTTCGTTTCGTTTGCCATGGGGCTTGGTTTCGGGAAGGGTGCGCGTTCATGAAAATGCACCGCATCCTCGCCGAAGCCGCTTCAGGCATCGTGAAATCCGTCTTCAAGGAGCACAAGGTGCTGGATCACGCGCTGGCCGCAGCGGTCGAGGAGAACCCGAAATGGGGCAAACGCGACCGCGGATTCATCGCGGAAACGGTCTTCGAGGTCGTCCGCTGGCGCAGGGCGCTCGGTTTCCTTTCGGACAGTGAGGAGACCAATGCCATGTGCGCCGCACAGTGGGTGAGGATGGGCTATGAGATTCCCGAGTGGTGGACTTTCAAGGGCCTCGCTGCCGATGAAATGAAAGGCCGCGAGGCGGATCTCGCCGCTCAGCCGCGCGCGGTCCGCGAGTCGATCCCGGACTGGCTCGATGAGCTGGGATTGATGGAACTCGGTTCGGCATGGGACGCGGAAATCGCCGCTCTCAACCAGCGTGCGCCGGTTTTCCTCCGCGTGAACACGCTCAAGACCACGCGCACCAAAGCGATCGAGTGGCTTGCCTCGTTCGATGTTGTGGCCACCGAAGTCCCTGACATGCCGGACGCGCTGGTGCTCGCACCCGGGAAAGCTCTGCCGAAACCGCTGCGCACCGATGGCCGCGTGGAAATCCAGGACGCGGGCTCCCAGCTCATCGCGCCGCTGTTAGATCCGCAGCCCGGCGAGCGTGTCATCGACGCCTGCTCCGGTGCCGGCGGCAAGGCCCTGCACATCGCCGCGTTGATGGGAAATGATGGCCGGGTCTTCGGCATGGACGTGGAACCCAAAAAGCTCGCCGAGCTTGAACGCCGCGCCAAACGCGCCGGAGCTACTTGCTTGAAAGCCAAGGAAATCTCCGCGACCACTCCCGTGGATTTCGCGGAACTTGCCGACCGCCTGTTGATCGATGCGCCGTGCTCCGGTCTCGGCACGTTGAAACGCCAGCCCGATCTCAAGTGGCGTCTCAAACCCGCGCAGATCGAGCGTGTCCGCGGGATCCAGAAGGAATTGCTCGCCACATATACCGCCATGCTCAAGCCCGGCGGCCGGCTGGTTTACGCCACCTGCTCGATCCTGCCGTCCGAAAACCGTGCGGCGGTCGATTCGCTGCTGGAAAAAGGCGGCTTCACACTCGACTCGGAATGCCCGCTGTCTCCAGCAGCCACGGGTTTCGACGGCTTCTACGCCGCGGCTCTCGTGAAGAACGCCAAATGAGGAATTCGCCTTGCCGTGACAGCCTTCCAGCGGCAAGCATCCTCGCGTGACCCCCGAACTCGAAGACCTGTTTTCGTTTCTGCGCTTCCCCAGCATTTCCACGGATTCCCGTCACGCGGGCGACGTGCGCGCCTGTGCGGAGTGGCTTACGGCGAAACTTTCCGCGATGGGCCTGTCCGCCGAAATCCACGAGACGCCGAAACACCCGGTCGTCATCGCCAAAAACGCCCATGTGCCCGGCCGTCGCACAGTGCTCATCTACGGTCACTATGATGTCCAACCGGTCGATCCGCTGAACCTTTGGACCAGCGAGCCCTTCAAACCGGAAATCCGTGACGGGAAAATCTGGGCGCGTGGGTCAGCGGACAACAAGGGCCAGATGATGGCGCATGTGTTAGGTGTCGAGAAGACGCTGCGTGAAAACCACGACCTACCCGTGAACCTCATCTTCCTCTTCGAAGGTGA
>CANBTO010000311.1 GCA_947372405.1 Verrucomicrobiaceae bacterium | reverse complement strand
ACCGCACGATGGGTGTGCAACGAATCAAAGCTGCTTCATTTCACGACCAGCAAGTCGCATTTCACAAAGACCATCACCTTGCGGGTCATGTCCACTTCGCCCTTGTCATCCTTGGGGGAATTCACTCCGGCGAGCGTGTATTGTCCGCTGACGCAAAAGAAGTTGGTATTGAGATGCAGGCAGTAGAAGTCCGGCATCTGCATGCGGAACGGGTTGCCGAATTTGTCCTTCCCTTCGTGCCAACTGACATTGCCGGTATGCCAAACCAGTTGGGTACTAAATCGCAAATCCACAAGTTGGTTGGCATCATCAATCGTAGGTTCAATCTCCAAGGTGGCACCGAGGTTGCGGGTTTCAAAGGCGGCGGGCACCGGGCCAAGGCTCAAATCCACCTCTGGTTTTGCTCCCCCGCAAGGAAGCTGCGGCTGTGCGTATTCCGTGGGATAGATGAATTCATGAATGGATTCAGACTGCGGCTTTTGTCCGCTGTATGCGACGAGGATCTGGGTTTCAAGCACCTTGGCTTCGTTTTTGGAAACCATGTCCTGCACCTGTTCGCGCAGCTTGGTGCCGTCCGAGGAAACCGGCTTTGCGAGGAACAGCAGCTTGGTGAGCGCCTCATGGCTCATTTCCACGAACTCGACCTGCACCTGGACCTGTTTGGACTCTGGAGCGACATGTCCTGGTGCGTTAGGAGCGAAGGGATCATGCACAAGATCGTCTTTCCGAGGTTCCCCGGTCTTGGTTTCCTGGCTGTGCGCGATGAACGCGAGTCCCAATCCGGCGGCGATCCATCCGCCAAGCATCCAATGGCTTTTCATATGTGGACCATGGAGTATCAGGCCATGAATCAAGCAGCAAGGTGATAAGCGGCGACATGACGGGAATGGAAATTTTGAACCGCCAAGCCGCAAAGGACGCAAAGGAAATCGGAGTTTGGATCTTTTGCCAATAGGAGTTGCCGAAACGCAATGCTGCAAGGAGCGGCGATGCATGATCGCCGATGAGGATGAAAAGACGATGGGAAGCGCTTCGCACATGACATGGACCCAGCATCCGCATGGGCGATCATGCATCGCCCCTCCTTGGCGCAAGCGACTGCGGATTCCGAATGACGGAAATGATCTTTGGTAATTCGCCTATATCAAGTCTTTGCGTTCCTTTGCGGCCTTGGCGTCTTTGCGGTAAGAATTACAACAGCTTCGCCCGCAGCAGTTCCGTCACCTGTTTCGGGTTCGGCTTGGTGGCGGCGAGTTTCATCACCTGGCCGGTGAGGAAGTTGAGGAGCTTTTCGTTGCCGGCCTTGACGGCCTCCACTTCGGCCGGGTTGTTGGCGATGGCTTGCTCGACGAGGGCTTCGAGTTCTCCGGCTTCGGCTTTCTTGAAACCGAGATCGCCGGCGATGGCGGCGGGGTCTTTTCCGGGAGTCTGATAGAGAACCGCGAAGACTTCGTTGGCCTGGTTGGGCGCGAGGGTGCCGTCTTCGACTAACAGCAACAACGCGCGGAGCTTTTCAGGAGCCACCGGGCATGCGTCGATGCCGATGCCCTGTTCGTTGAGTTTGCCCATCAGGTTGTTGATGATGAAGTTGGCAACCTTCTTGCCGGGGATGGCCTTGTTGAGGGTGGACTCGAAGTAGATGGCGAGATGTTTGTCCGACGAGAGCACGGAGGCATCATAGGTGGTGACGCCGAAGTCTTTTTCGAAACGTGCGGCGAGTTCGTGCGGGAGTTCCGGCACCAACGGGCGGACTTTTTCGAGGAGCGGCGCGGTGCGGATGGGCAGCAGGTCCGGGCAGGTGAAGTAGCGGTAGTCGTGCGCGTCCTCCTTGGTGCGCATGAGTTGGGTTTCGCCGCGGTCGTCGTCCCAGCGGCGGGTGGACTGGATCTGCGGGATGTTGCGGTTGAGGTCCTCGGTCTGGCGCTGGATCTCGAAGTGGATGGCGCGGCGGATGGCGGAAATGGAGTTCAGGTTTTTCAACTCGACCTTGGAGCCTAACGGATCGGACGTGTTCTTGCGCAGCGAGATGTTCACGTCGCAGCGGAGCTGGCCTTTTTCCATGTCCGCATCGGAGACGCCGCCCTGCTGGAGGATCATCTGGAGCGAGCGGAGATAGGCGAAGGCTTCCTCGGCGGATTCGAGGTCCGGCTCGGATACGATCTCCATCAGCGGCGTGCCGGCGCGGTTGAAGTCGATGAGCGACGAGTTGCCGAGGTGGGTGGACTTGGCGACGTCCTCCTCCAAGTGGATGCGGTTGAGGCGGACAACCTTGTTAGGGGTGGCGATGTTCTTGCGGTGGTCCGTGGGATAGCAGTGGTCATAAAGCGGGACGCCGCCGCCGATGCAGAGCGGCAGGTCCATCTGCGTGGTCTGATAGTTCTTCGGCATGTCCGGATAGAAGTAGTTCTTGCGATCCCATCTGGAGATTTCGGGCGACGAGCAGTCGATCATCAGGCCGGTGAGCAATGTTTTTTCGATGGCTTCTTGATTGAGCACGGGCAGCGCGCCGGGCAGGCCGAGGCAGACCGGGCAGGTGTGGGTGTTCGGTGTGTCTCCGAACGAGGTGCGGCAGGCGCAGAACATCTTGGTGTTTGTTTTGACCTGGCAGTGGACTTCGAGGCCGATGGTGACGAGATATTGCATGGGGAAGAGGAGTTGATAGTTGATGGGTAAGATGAAGATGGAGAGGAAGAACTTTTCTTTCCATCAACCATCAACTCTCAACCATCAACTTTGTTCATAATTGCAGGTCTTTGAGAAAAGCCTGAAGTTTGGGGTCCTTGAGGGCTTTGGTGAGGAGCGGGTGGCGCAGGAGAGTGCCGAATTTTCCCTCGCGGGCAAGGTTTTGGAGTTCCGGGTCTGCGACGATGATGGCGCGGGGGATGGGCTTGCCGGTGCGGGGATCGATGACGGGTTGCAGCGGGGAATCCGAGTGGGCGGTGATGACCTTGGCGAGTGTGAGGCGGGCGGGATCGGTGAGCGGATCGAGTTTGCGCAGCCATGACTCGGGCAGTGCGGCATCGATGGAAGATTTCAGACTGTGGCTGTATTTGGCGGGCGTGGGATCGTTGATGCCGAGGGATTTCTCGGCATAGGCGCGGATTTCCGCGATGGAGCCGGTGTGGTGGATGAAGGTGGCGCCGATCAGGCAGATCAATGCGGCGGGGAACAGGGCGCACATCACACGGAAGGAAAGCCGCAGGATGGAAGGCGGGCCCGCAAGCTCATCGGTGGAGGATTTTCCAAATGGGCTGGCGACGGCCTTGGCGATCTTGCGGATGAAGAAAAACGAGGAGAGGAACACCAGGATCGGAAGGCCGGTGGTGATGAGTCCCAGCGATTTTCCGAACCACTCGACGGAGAGCGTGGGAGCCACCTGCCACACGGCGAACCCGATCCAAGCGCTGAGCGCGAGCACGACGGTGCCGACGATCATGCGCGTGAGTCCGCGCAGCATCACGAAACCGGCGCACATCAGGAAGATGATGAGCGCGGCGGTGCCGAGACTGATCTGCGGGATGGAGTCGGGGGACATGGTTTTACTCGCCGTAATGGGTCCGCATGCGCAGAACGAGGATTTTTTTCTCGTCGGTGAAGACCTCGTAAACGATTCGATGCTGGAGATTGATCTTTCGGGAGAAACATCCGGCCATCTCACCGCATAAGGATTCGTAACGAGCCGGTGGTAGGAAAGGATCCTTGGCGAGGACAGCCAGGAGGGTTTGCGCCTGTTTTTTGAGGTGGCATGTGGAAAGCTTCGCCGCGTCGTTGCGGGCCTGTTTGGAATAGACGATTTCGTACATGGGCTTACCAGTCCAGTTCGCCTGATGCCTCGTTCAATCCTTCAGCGCGCGCCTGCTTGATCGAATCGACCAGCCCGGGGACCGAATGCAGGAACAAAGTCTCCCGGATGGAGCGCCAATCCTCCTCGGATATCAGAACCGCGTTGCCTTGTTTGCCGGTGATCTGGACCGGTTCGTGGGATTCCCTTACCTCATTGATCAGCGAGTAGAGGTTCCCGCGGGCTTTGGTGGCGGTAATGGTGGTCATGACGTGATGACGTGCGTGAAAGCGTTCGTATGTCAAGGATGGGGATGCCGCATGCTGAATTTCCGGGCCCGAATTCCGTTCCGGACGGGGATCAGCGGGAGAGTTGCCGGATCAGGTCGATGGCCTCGGGGAAATCCCTGCGGATCTGGAGGGCGTTGGTGGCGGCTTCGATGGCCTGCTGCTTCTGGCCGTAACGGGCGAGAATGGTGGCGCGTGCGTAGGGAATGGAGGCGTCCGAAGGATCGGCGGCCTCGCCTTTGAGTAGTGCTGCGACGGCTTCCTGCGGCTGGTTGAGTCCGTTCAGAGCGAGTCCGAGGTTGTACCAGGCGCGGGCGTTCGAGGGATCGAGCTGGACGGTTTTCTTGAGCGAGTCTGTGGCGTTGCGGAGGTTGCCGGCTTCGCTCCATGCGAGGGCGAGTTTGTAGTGATACTCGGGTTCGTTCGGATCGAGCCGGATGGCTTCCTCAAGCGCCTTGATGGCACCGGTGGTGTCTCCGGTGGTGCTCAGGAGGATGGCGAGGTCATGATGGAACGGCGGGGAGTTCGGGTCCCAGGCGATGGCCTTGCGGATCTGCTGGATCGCCGAGGCGGTGTCTCCGCGGAGGTGGGCGAACTGGCTGAGCTGCATCCGGCCGGTGGGCTGGTCCGCATTGATGTCGAGCATGTGCGTCAGTTCCTTGCCGGCCTTTGAATTGAGGTCGAGCTTGTCAACGAGTGCCCATGCGGCCGCCACGCGCACGGAGCGGACGGGATCTTCCAAAAACGGTTTTAGCGCCGCACGGACGGTCTCGTTGTTCTGGCGGACTTGGTTTCCCAGCGTGCGGATGGCGGCTTCGCGGACGAGCGGATCCTTGTCGGAGAGTTGTTCGGTTAGAGCGCGGGTGGCCTCGGGGTCCATCACCCAGCGTTCCAGAAGGTGGCATGCGGTGGCCTTCCACGCGCCGATCGGCTCGGTCTTGAGCAATTGGATCAGGCCGGCGCGGGAGGACGCCTCGCCACGCCGGGCGCTGGCGACGAGCAGGGCGCGGGTGCGGGTGGGGCGGTTGAGTTTCTCCCCATACCAGTCGTTGGCGGACTTCAAGGCCCAGTCCGCGTCCTTGTCGGTGTGGCAGCGGTTGCAGGCGTTGGGCGTGCCGGTCTGCTTGGTCAGCAGCGGATCGGGAATCGTGAACCCATGGTCATGCCGCGGGTGGCGCTGCATGTAGTTGGTGATCGGCATGTGGCATGCGGTGCAGTCGTTGCCCTTGCTATCCGCGCCGTGGTGGCTGTGTTTGGTGGGATCAATGACGGGGGCCGGGGGCTGCGTGCCGCCGATATGGCAGCGCATGCAGAGCATGTTGCCCTCGATCAGCCGTTTCCCGGAATGCGGATCATGGCAATCCACGCAGCGGATGCCTACGTGCTGCATGCGGCTTGATAGAAACGAGGCGAACTCATAGTCCTCGTCGCGCACCTGGCCGTCCGGATAGTAGATGTCCGAGGCATCGGTTACGGTCAGGCTGAAGTGGTCGAAAAACGGTTCGCCGGGAATGAGGTCGCCGGTGATTTCACCGCGGCGGGCGTGGCAGGCGGCGCAGGTGTCCAGCATCTGGTCGCGTGTTTGTTTCCGGAGCGTGGGGTCCGGCACACTCTTGTCGTGGTGATTGGAACTCCACTCGACGTGGTCCTTCATCGGTCCGTGGCAGGACTCGCAACTGACGCTCATTTCCGCCATGGTCGTGTGGTAATCGTTTTTCAGCGGATCGTAGTTTTTCCGCACGCGGGTGTTGTGGCAGGCCGCGCACATGGCGTTCCAGTTCATGCCCTGGCCGGTCCAATGCCCCCAGTCGCCCGGGTTGCGCTCCTCGTTGCCGTAAACATTGAACAGCTCGTTTTTGTTAGGATCGTAGCTGATGTCGCAGGTCTGCAGCCGACCGCCGGGAGCCGGGATGAGGAATTGGCGGAGCGGGTTGTTGCCGATGATCCTCGTGACTGGAAACGGCTGGACCTTGTTTTCAGGTCCGCGCGTCAGGATTTTGGCGAGACCGGCCGCATCGAGGAAAGCCTCGGAGGTGAGCTTGCCTTGAACGAGTGTCTGCTTGGGGGAAAACCCCTTCTCGTCCATGTCCTTGCGGTAATCGCGTTCGGCGAGTCCGTGGTTGGAGTCCTGCCAACCCGCGAAGGCTTTCTCATGGCACATCCGGCACGATTCGGAACCCGCGTAGCCGGCGTGGACCTTGTCGTCCGGAG
>CANBTO010000310.1 GCA_947372405.1 Verrucomicrobiaceae bacterium | reverse complement strand
TTCACGCACTCTTCAAGCATTCCCGAAAGCTGCTTAAAAAAATCCGCCAGGAGATCGAGCAATCCACCGGGGCGCAATGGCTGGAAATGGCTGGCGAACCGGCCGGGATCATTTCCCAATCGGAAGAGGAGATGGAATGGATCGTCGGGCGTCTCGAAACAATCATTGCCGCCGAGCCACATCTGGCCTGGCAGCGGAATTCGATCTACCTGCGCTTCGGCCACCGGGATTTTCAAAAAGGCAGCAGCCTGAGCCAGATCGCCAAGCACTACGGCCTAACCGCCGCGCGCTGCTTTGCCATTGGCGATAGCCACAACGACCTAGAAATGCTCGATCCCGCGAACGCCGCAATGACGGCCTGCCCCGCGAACGCCATCGCCGAGGTCCGGGAAAAAATCGCCGCAACCGGTGGCTTGATCGCCCGTGCAGCCCATGGCTACGGCTCCATCGAGGCGCTCTACCACTACTTCGGCGGGGGCCAGATTGGGGGAAATCCACCCAGCGAAAATTAATTATTTACAAAACCGAAATAATGTCTCAATTTCCCATCAGCCTCGCGCGTGCGGCAGGCAAATCGGGTTCCGGGGGGAAACCAGTTTGCCTTCAATGCCGCCACCCCAGCGAGAGGGGATATGTATAAGGCGCGGAATTCAGCAATGAATCCGCGCCTTTTCCTTTTTCCCGCGCTGTCTAGCAGAAAATTCGCCCCAAGCCGGGTGGCTTCATGCCCGCAGCGACGTAAAGCAGCGGGCGCAGGGTTTCGATCAGTTTTCTAGCAGCAAGACTGTCCTGGCAAAGCGCGCGGATCACGGAAACCCCACCTGTCAGCGGGCCATGGCCAAGATAGACCGCGTCACCGCTGAGTGCGTCCAGTTCCGCGGCCGGCCAGTTTTCCGCCAGCTTCCCGGCGACATATACCGAAAGATAATGGGCGGCGGGAAATTTCGCCCGTAGCGCTTCAAGGCTGTCACCGCCCGGTTGCAGGTCATGGCGTTCGCGGGCGATGAGGGCATCGCCGAGAAACAAATCCAGCTCCCAGCGCAATTGCTGATAGGCGAAAATTTCGCCCATCGCCACCCGGCCCGGTGCGATCCAATCGAAAAACAACAGGCTGCCCGTCGGGTGAAGATTGATTTTTGTTCGTTGCACATGCCGCGCCCCGGCATGCGGGATGAACGGTTCAGGAATCCACTCAAGTGACGCATTTTCCCCGATGTCGAAATGTTGTGAATTCACCGCCGCTGCTCCCGAACGGGTGCGATAAACCCGTGACGCTGACGGCGTGCTGAGAACGAGCTTCGCACCGGGTGCGACGTGGATGGTGGCATCCAACATATCGCCGTCGAAGAATCCGGCGGTGGGATTGACAATGCTTTGCACCAGATGTCCGTGGTCGAGATGTGATTTGCTAAGATGGACAGGTGCGCGAAAGCTCTGCTCTGAGATATAGGGAACGCCATCCGCCCGGCACTCGCAGCGGAGATGCAAGTGGCCGGAGAGCGAGGTGCCGGAAACCGGGAGCGCGGAATGAATTCCGCGCGAATCGGTGGCTACGGGCGGAATGAATTCCGCGCTCCAGTTAAATGAATAAATACTCATGCTTTAACCATGATAGCAGATCATCTTTCCCCTTCTCCGACTTAAGATCCGCGAACAGGAAGGGTCTGCTGCCACGCTGCATTTCCGCATCGCGGGCCATCACCTCAAGGTCGGCTCCGACGTAGGGGGCTAGTTCGGTTTTATTAATTAGCAGAAGATCGCTGGTGCGAATCGCGGGACCACCTTTGCGCGGGATTTTATCACCTTCCGCCACGTCGATGACATAGATATAGGCATCGACCAACTCTGGGGAAAAAGTGGCTGATAGGTTATCCCCGCCACTTTCTATCAGGATGAGTTTCAGCTCCGGGTGACGGTTTTCCAAGTCGATCACCGCCGCCATGTTCATGCTTGTGTCATCACGGATCGCCGTGTGCGGGCATCCTCCGGTTTCCACTCCAATGACCCGATCCGCCGGCAGGACGCCCGCGCGAAGGAGAAACTCGGCATCCTCACGGGTGTAGATATCGTTAGTGATCACAGCTAACGATATTTCATCCTTGAGCCACTGGCTGAGGCGGAGCACACACATCGTTTTCCCCGAACCAACGGGACCACCGACGCCGAGGCGGAAGGGGCGTTGTTTCGAATCAGGAGATGAAGAGTCGGTGGTTGGCGCGGGCATGGCGGAGTGAGGCGATTTCTAGAAGAGGATTGAACCAACCGTCGGCTTCATGGGAAAGCGCGGCGTCGATTTTTTCACCCAGCCTAACCAGTGTGCGGCGGGAAATCTGCTGGCAGGACGTCTGGCCGATCCGCATGAGTTTCATGGATGCTGCGGTCAGACCGGCGATGGATTGGAATGCAAAAGCTCGCGCGGCCTGCGCTAGCGGCAAGCTCGAAAGTTCCAGCGCGGTGACGACGAGATGATGGCTGCGCGGGGAAATTTTCCGTTGATGGAGGATCAGGGGTGAAGGATCGAGCAGGGCTAACAAATCCAGCCTTTGCGAGCCGATCCGACGCGAGGCATCGCGGAGTTCAGAAGGAATTCGCCATGCATCCAGTTCGGTATCCAACGCGAAGAGTTCGTCACTGTCCTGGGCAACGGCGGCGGCATGGGCGCGGGCGAAGAATGGCAGCTCAAAAGTCAGAAGCGCGGGCAGAATTTGTTTTTCGAGGAAATTTTCGAGATCCGTCGCTGTGGTGATGACCCCCGCTTCGACGAGTTCCTCCAGCCCGAACGAGTGGGCATAGGCACCCGAGGGGTAGGCGGTATCGTTGGCTTGGAGCAGCCAAAGCATGGGATCGGCGGGCTTATTTTGCATCCTGATAGTCCTTTTCCCCCGGCTCCTGAACTTCCTTGAGAACCGTTGCGATGATGGCATCGACGTCAACGCCCTCGGAATCCGCCGCGAAATTGGTGAACATCCGGTGGCGCAGCACGGGTGGGGCGGCGAGTCGGATGTCGCTGCAATTGACCACCAGACTGCCGCGCATCACGGCTCCTGCCTTGGCGGCTAACAGCAAATACTGGGTCGCGCGCGGCCCGGCGCCGCAGTGGATCCATTTTTTCACCGCCTCTGGAGCACGTGGATCCGCAGGGCGTGTGGCGCGAGCGAGACGCGTCGCATATTTAACGACATGCTTCGACACCGGCAGCCGTCTAACGAGTTTTTGCAAGAGGAGAATTTCCTCGCCGCTCATGCGTTTTGACAATTCGACACTGCGGTCCGAGGTCGTACTTTCGGCGATTTCCTCCTCCTCGGCCTCGCTCGGGTAATCGACGCGCAAGCTGAACATGAAGCGGTCGAGCTGGGCCTCGGGCAGCGGATAGGTGCCTTCCTGTTCGAGGGGATTTTGTGTGGCGAGCACGAAGAACGGCGGGGCCAGCGCGTAGGTTTCACCGGCGGCGGTGACGTGCGATTCCTGCATCGCTTCTAACAGCGCGGCCTGGGTCTTGGGCGGCGTGCGGTTGATCTCGTCCGCCAGCAGGATATTGGTGAAAACCGGCCCGCGGATAAAGCGGTAGCTTTTCCGCCCGGTGACTTCATCCACTTCTAACACGTCCGTCCCAGTGATGTCGGTGGGCATCAGATCGGGAGTGAATTGGATGCGCCGGTAGCGCAAATCGAGTACTTCCGCGAGGGTGCGGATCATCAGCGTTTTTGCAAGACCTGGCAGGCCGATCATCAACACATGGCCGCGCGACATGAGGGCCAGCATCAGACTGTGCAGGATTTCATGCTGACCGACGATGCTCTTGCCGATTTCTGTTACCACGGATTCCAATTTGGGAACCAGCACCCGCAGTTGGGCGGCGGTTTCCTCCGCGATCTCCATGTCGGGCTGGCTGTGATCTAACGACTTATCTGTCTTCGTGGTCGTCAGACTCACGGTGGGCGTGCCGGCCTTGGTCGCGGGGGATTCGGGAGCGACCGTGGCCTCCTCGAAAATCATCACATCCGCTGCGATTTTGAGCTTATCGCCCGCATGCAGGACACGCGGCCACTCGATTCTCTCGCCGTTGACGTAGGTGCCGTTCATACTGCCCAGATCCCGAATCGACCACAGGCCGTCATCCTCGGTGAGTTCCGCATGATGCCGTGACGCGCCGATTTCCGGAGAAAGCATGATGCGGTTGTCGTCTGAGCGGCCGATGGTGACAGGCGGCGATGAAAGCGGAATGAGGCTGCCTTTTTCGCTGCCGCTGATGATTCTCAAACATTTCTGCGTGGTCATGGTGGTGTTAGTTTTTCGTTAGATCGATGCTGCCAAGGTCGCGCGGGGTGTCTGCGATGCGTAAGTTGCCCAGCGCGGGAAGCTGGCGGTGGGTGAGAAATGGCAGCCCGGCCCCACGCGGTGCTTCTTCCCGATAGAGGTGGCGGGTGTGAACCATTTGCCACTCATCGTCCGCTTCGTGCAGCTCGATGATTTCCAAGCGGCGCAGACAGGCATCGAGTTTTTCACCCGAGCCGCGCAGAATTTGGCCATCGCGGATGCGCTCGACGAACACCAAGGCAACCTCGCCGTCGATACCGGTCCGGTGCATGACGCGCCGGTTGAAAAACGAATCCGCCTTCGCCACGCCAGCCTCCAGATGTTTGGCTCGGTCATCTGACAACTTCGCATTTTCTCCCAAGGAGAGACCCTCGATCACTTGTCCATCGCGAGTGACCAAGACCAGATCGAAGCGGCCTACCGGCAAGTTAGGAAAGCGGAATCCCAGTCCACCCGCATCCAGCACCGCCAAATAGACACGGCTGCGGTCGCGCTCGACGGCGATGGCGTGGGTCAGCACGGCACCGGTTATTTTACCAAAAATCAGGCCCGTATCTGAGTCAGCCGGCTTGGTGTATATACGTCCGGGGCCGTCCGCTCGGGAGAGAGGGGAGACGGCCGCCAATAGCGCGACTAACAGAATTAAGGTTTTGCCGCCCATAATTTCGCCGCATCGGCGCGTTCGTGTTTCGGATAGTCTTTCACCAGTGAATTCCAAATTTTCCGGGCCTCGTCCTTGCGCTTGAGTTCATAGAGCGCGCGTGCCTGCCAGAACAGCACCTCGATTTCCTCCGGCGATCCGGGGCGGATTCTGAGGCTGGTTTCCAAGTCCTGCAAGGCGCGCGCCCAATCCTCCGCTAAGAACATTACCCTTGCCCGCCAGAGCAATTGGTCGCCCTCCATCCGCGCCATCGGACGCTGGCGTTCCCACTCGTCGAGTTTCTCGCGAGCCTCATCGAGATGTCTGCCATTCACCAGATCCTCCAAGGCCAACGAGTGCGAGCGGTCGATCACCGGGGCTTTCCGATCCGTTGCCTCATGGTCGGGAACCGCATCCGCGAAACACTTGGCCGCAGCCTCGATGTGACCGTTGAGAAGCTGATAGTCACCCAAGCGGATCTGGGCCATGCGGGCGAGATTCCGGTCGCCGCCCTTGTTCAATTTCTCAACCAAGCCGACGATCATTGGATCATTGAGTGAAAAAACCCGGAGATCGAGTTCCAGCAAGTCCGTGTCTCTGCCCAGTGCAGCGCGGGCCGGAGCTGGGAGTCCTAACAACCTTTCTAATGCCACCTTCGGCTCATGTTTCGCGGCTTCCCGGATTGCCAGCGTCATTGCCTGCGACCACAAGCCCGACGCAGGTTTTGCGACTGTTAGCCAGGCCTCCGCCCAGCGCGCGGCCTTGGCTGGCGGGAGGAAATCCTTGGCGAGGACGAAACCGGCTTTCCGCAAGGGTTCGGCCATGATGGCGGGATTTTCGGCATCTAGCAAGTCTGTGAAATGCTCCAATTGCCGGTCGTTGTTCACCGAGTCCTCATCCATTTTCTGCGGGATCACGAGTGTCCGTTGGCCTTGGATAAGTCGCCCGCCATTGCGCCAACGCAGAATCACCCGCGCGGGTTCAAGGCTCATCCACAAGCGCCGGATTTCTAAGCCGCTGTCCACCTTGCCATCCGGCCACACCCACTCCGCCTGCCAGCCATCGCCGGGTTTGGCGACGCTGCATTTCACCCGCACATACCACTCGCCGCCGTAGCCGAGGTAGCTTTCTGCCTCCAGCGTGCCTAACGGAACCGGCGCACCGTCGCTGGACTCGATGTCCCCGACCTTGACCTGCCCTGGATGCACCCAGGCATCCGGCGGCACGGTGCCGAATTTTCCATCACGCTCCCAGCCAAACGCCATCGCCGCCGGGGCCTCGATGACGGCGTGATCATACTCGACTGGCGTGAGACCCTTCGGC
>CANBTO010000309.1 GCA_947372405.1 Verrucomicrobiaceae bacterium | reverse complement strand
GCCACTCGTTTACAAGGCGGCTCGCCTCAATCACTCCACATCCTGCAGGCATGCACAGCTTCAAGCCATCCCACCAGATTCCCCGGATGGAGACAATTGAGTCGAATCTGCCCTCGTCCCAAAGTCCGAAAGGAGCTCCAAACCCCGGTGGGCAGCCGAGGCGTGATCGCCACTCCTGCAACATGCTCATGGTGACGTCAGTGCGTGGCAGGGGGCCTAAGGCCGGTGTTGGATGTAACCGTTTGAGCAGGACTTCGGGAGTCATTCTAGCGTGGAGATCGACTTCGATGAGCGTCAGAAAATGCACGATTGGCCCCAATTCCAGGATTTCGCGATCATGGCGATGTAGTTTTCCTAGATCGAGTAGCTTTGAAACGAGTGTTTGTGCGACGTATTGGTGTTCGCGGATCTCCTTTTCGTCGACGGCGAAAACATCCCTATCCTCGATCCTTGCGGTTCCGGCCAGCGCCATGGTCTCGAGTCTTCGATCATTCAGAGAGAAGAGTAGCTCTGGAGAGGCCCCCGCAAACCCGCAGTTTGGCTGCACCCACCCGTAAGAATGTAGAGGAGCGGACCGCCGTGACATTGCCGCGACGATTGCTGGTCCAGGATTTTGCTCGGCAAGGCCGGTTTCAGTAACCACAGGAACTGTTTTTTCAAAGACCCCCCCATGGATCGAAGACATGACCTCCTGGAAAACAACGGAAAACGGTGCCGCGTCGAGAGGTCCCCACCGACATTTCAGGCGGTTTACGCAAGCGAAGCGAAAGGGGAATTCCATGTTGGTGGTGCGCTCCACCCTGCTTGGTATTTTCCATGGGAGCGGGTCGTTCAAGGCGAAGTCCTGAACGTAAAATGCGGCTCCTGCTTCGGGAGGGAATGCACTGTCCTTGAACGGGCCGTGACCAATCAACACGCTTCCGTCCCGACGGGCGAGCCATGCCATTGAATCCGGTGCGCTTTCCATAAAAGGTCGGGAGATGGTGGTTCTATCTGCGGGCATCGGCAAGTTTCATCCGAGATTGGATTGAAGGATCAGAAAACGTCCTTCACATGGTTCACTCTGGGTTTCCCGCCATCCTTCAGGTAAACCTCGATGACATCAAAGCGCCATGGAATTTCTCGTGTGCCAAGTGTTTTCAACCAAGCGTTCGCACCACGTTCGATCAGAGCCTGTTTGTTCCTGTCCACGGCATCCAGACCACGGATTCGTGAACCTTCCTGCCGGGTTTTGACTTCCACAAAAAGAAGAAGTCTTTCCTGACGTGCCACGATGTCCACTTCACCGCGTCTCGGCCCTTTGAAATTTCGAGCCAGGATACGGCATCCATTCGCACGCAGCCAGTCCGCCGCGATTTTCTCCCCGTAGTTTCCAATCCATTGCCGGTCCCGGAGGCTTCCATCAGGTCCGGTCAAACGGCAGGGCGAGTTGAGCCACCGGCTGAAACGAGCGACGATGATGGCGGCAAGGGCCGTGTATCCGAAGCGCTTCAAGATGCTCTTTCGTGCCATATCCCTGATGCCTGGCAAAGCCGAAACAGGGAAATTCGACGTCGATTTCCCGCATCATGCGATCTCGTGTCACTTTGGCGATGATGCTTGCCGCCGAGATGGAAAGAGAAAGTCCGTCACCTTTCACGACCGCATCATGTGGGAAAGGGAAATTCCGCACTGGCAATCCGTCGATCAGACAGTGATCGGGTGGTGGTTGAATGGCTTCAACTGCGCGGCGCATCGCCAAATGGGTGGCGCGCAGGATGTTGAGCCTGTCGATTTCCTCGCAATCCGCCACTGCGACAGCCCAAGTGATCCCCGGATTTCCAGTCAGCAGCTCGTAAAGGATCTCGCGCCTGGAGGCTGGGATTTTTTTTGAATCATCAAGCCCCAGACAGGAAAAACCGTGCGGAAGAATGACTGCCGCAGCCGCCACGGGGCCGGCCAGTGGCCCTCTGCCCGCCTCATCAATTCCAGCGATCCTCAAAAGACCACGGGATTGAAGGGCGGACTCGAGAGTCAGGTCAGGCATGGCTTAATGTCGGTTGAAGCATTCGCGCTCCGCCATCTGCGAACTGCTCATGGTTGCGAAAAGCTGGGTCGAGAAGACCATTCCGTCCGAATCAACCACCGTCCCTACTCCGGTGTAGGTCCATGCATCAATCATGTTTTTGTGATGATCCTTGGAGCCTTTCCAGAGACTTATGAGCACTGATGCCTGGTTTTTTCCTGGATAATTGGCGGCAGCAACGTTTTCGCTGACGCCATCCATTTGGTATCGCTCCCTGGCGATTGTCGCTCGTCCGTCAAAGCCGATGTGGCTGACATTTTTCCCGTTCAACGAGAATGAGCCTCGGTGCTGGCGAAGATATTCGCAGTGTTCCTGGGCCAGGCGGTCCAGTCCGGCATGGCGCTGGAGTTCCTGCGCGCCGAGGCTGCGGCGGTAGGAGTTGACTCCCTGAAACACCTGGCTCGATAGCGAGGTGTCTGGGCGAATGGATGCCGAGACGGGCATCCTGACGGTTGTCGGTGGACTCGCGCAGGCCGCAAGGACGGCTGAGCATGCCACCGCAAACATTTGGGTGTATGGGTGTGTTTTCATTTGGGACAGCACCAAACCCATTCTCACAGTCATCGCTGACTGTAAAGATTTTTTGAAAATGTGGCCAAAGTGTATTAAAAATACAGAACGGCGGCCCGGAATTTCAGGATATATGCGCCTGATAAGCCACTGCATCCATCAGCTTGGAGACATCCGCAGCGTCTTTGACCCGGAGTTTGAAAATCCAACCTTTACCGTAGGGATCGGTGTTGACGAGGGATGGGTCGCTTTCGACATCTGGATTCACTTCCACCACCTCGCCACCAACCGGGGCGTAGATGTCGCTGGCGGCTTTTACGGATTCCACCACTGCGGTCGGGTCTCCGGCATCGACGGAGCGGCCCATGGCTGGAAGCTCGACAAATACAACGTCGGTGAGCTCTTCCTGGGCATGGTCGGAAATACCAACGGTGGCGATTTCGCCATCAAGGCGGATCCATTCATGGGAAGGGCAGTAGCGGAGGTCGGACGGAGTGTTCATGGGAGTATGAGGTTGAGAGTTGGGATTACTTGGCGGGTTTGTAAAATGGCTTTTTGACAACCGTGGCCGGGAATAGACGGCCTCGGACGTCGATGCTGAGCGCGGTGCCGGGCTTGGAGAATTCTGTTGGGAGGTAGGCCATGCCAATGCCCGTCATGAGGGAAGGGGAGAGTACGCCGCTGGCGAGTTCTCCGACGACTTTGCCATCGTCGGAAACGACCGGATAGTGGGCGCGTGGAGGGGCTCCTTTGGCAGTGTATTGAATGGCGGTGAGCTTCATGGGCGGGCCTTCGGATTTCTGGCGGAGTAGGGTTTCACGGCCGATGAATTCGGACTTTTCGAGATCACAAAAGTAGCCAAGACCAGCCTCGATGGGTGAGCGCTCAGGTGAGAGGTCGCTACCATTCAGGGGATAGCCCATTTCCAGACGAAGCGAATCGCGAGCCCCCAAGCCACAGGGGGCCGCGCCTGCGGCGAGAAATTTCTCCCACCAAACGACACCCTCGGCGGCGGGGCAGAAGAACTCGAAGCCATCCTCACCCGTGTATCCGGTGCGGCAAACGATGGCTCCGGAAGCGGTGGTGGAGATTCCGTTTCTAGCAGGAAGGGTTTCGCCGGGGCAGACTTTGGCGAATGTCTCGGCCGCGAGAGGCCCCTGGATGGCCATGCCTGCCCACAGATCGCTTTCGTTGCGCAGAGTGCTCTGTTCGTCCTGATGGCTGGCCAGCCAGAAGAAATCCTCTTCGATCATCGAGGCGTTGACGACGAGAAAGAAGTCGTTTTCTCCCGTACGGTAGGCGATGAGATCATCGATCACGCCGCCGTTTTCATTGAGCATGAGTGTGTACTGGCCTTGTCCGGGGGAAAGCCTGGCGATATTGTTGGTAAACATCCGGTTCAGCCATGCTTCGGCGGTGGGGCCGCTGACGAGAAACTGGCCCATGTGGGAGATGTCGAAAATGCCGACCTTCGTCCTGACGGCGGTGTGTTCGTCGATGATCGAGGAATACTGGACCGGCATGACCCAGCCGGCAAAAGGAACGAGGCGGGCTCCGAGGGACTGATGGGCGCTTTCCAGCGGAGAGTGTTTAAAATCGGACATTTCGCGGGGAGTCTGGAAAGGTGCCCGGTTCTTGTCAAATCCGGAGCCAACCTTCGACAGCCACGGAACGCGGGACCAACTGGATGTTTCTCGCGAATTCCGTCAGAAAGGTGATCCAATCGAGGGACGCATGTCGGATATTGATTGTCTGCGAGATGATGTTTGAATGTCTCAGCCCCCTTGCAGGTAGAATCCAGTCATTCTGTAACCGCCGCTGGTTCCAACCACGGTTCAATCCAACTGCCCCTCATTCCCTAAATCCATGAATCCAATAAAATCGAACGTGTTCAAAACATGGCGGAAAGCCTTGTTGCTGTGTGTCGCGGGTCTCTTCATTTCCTGTTTCGCCGATTCGCTTTCGGCAGCGGGTGCCCGCAAGCTGCTGAAACTGGACTTGTCCACGGACCGCAAGACCGCAGTGGTTGTGATCCCACCCGGATACGGCAGTGTGAGCATCCAGCGTTTTGATCCCAAAGGAGGCTGGGAGAAATTCGTCACGAAAAAAGTTTCTCCTGGAAAAGTGAAAATCACACTTCCCTCCACCGCCAAAAATGTCCGCTGGCGGGCTGTCGGTCGCTTTGAAGTACAAGGTGTTTCAAGGGACAAGTTCCCTCCAAAGTTTTATGCGGGACAAAACCGGTTCGGCCCCCAGAAGTCCAGTGGCTCGAACGGCACGAATTGGAATTATTTCCGGACTATGGGTAACATGTCCACGCTTGACGTTGCACCAAGCACCGCTGCCGGTGATGCAAGCGTGACGCCGGAAGAAGCGGATATCTGGAAAATCGACGGTAACACCGTGTATTTTTTCAACCAGCTTCGCGGCCTGCAGGTGCTGGACGTTTCCAACCCGGCCGACCCACGCATCACAGCTTCGCTTCGCCTGCCTGCCGAGGGCGAGGACCTTTATCTGCTGCCCGGTTCCGGCAGTGCCAGATTCCTGGTGCTCCTTACCAGGTCAACGAATTCCGATTACAGCGAAGTAACCCGCATCAACCTGGTCAAGGTGGAGGCTGGAAATGCGGAAATCGTGCAGAGGCAGTCCTTGCCCGGTTATCTCTCGGACAGCCGCATGGCGGGCGGCCAATTGATCCTTGCCACCGTCGACTGGATCGAAGGCCCGACTCCCGACGCCGGCATGACCACGGTCAGCCGACTCAACCAGTGCGCGGTTTCAGCCGCTGGCATCCAGCCGTTCGCGAAGGAACAGGTCATTTCCGGTGAAAACCCGCTGATTGCCTCCGGACCAAACTGGCTGGCGGTTTCCGTGAACCCGACGGATGACTGGAACTCGGCGGATGTTTCTGTTTTCGGATTCAACCAAGGTGATCTGGTTCCTCTCAACAAAACGCCGATCCGGACCGCCGGCTACATCACGGACAAGTTCAAGATCCAGTGGAGCGGCAACGTGCTGACGACCATTTCGGAATGCTACAAAAACAGCTCGGACTGGACGCCCACCACCGTGCTCGAAAACTTCCGGGTATGGGGTCCGAATGCGGAACAATCGACCCATACCAAGGACCAACAGCCCCTCCTCGGCAATCTGGTGCTTGCCAACGGTGAAAGCCTCTACGCCACCCGTTTTGCTGGTGACAAGGCCTACGTTGTCACGTTCAAACAGGTCGACCCTCTGTGGGTGGTCGATCTATCAGATCCAGCGAACCCGGTGATCGCCGGCCAGATCGAAGTGTCCGGTTGGTCAACGCATCTGGAGCCTATGGGAGATCTTCTGCTGGCGATCGGATGGGACTCCAACACCGTGGCCGCCTCGTTGTTCGACGTGGCTGATCCCTCAGCTCCCAAGCTGCTCCGCCACATCAATCTCGGAGCTCCGGGTTCCTACAGTGAGGCCGCATGGGACGAACAGGCGCTCAAAGTCCTGCCGGATGCAGGCCTAGCCATGATTCCTCTGACAACTTATGACGACGCGACCGGCAGCTCGTCCTCCGTGGTGCAGTTGTTGGACATCGATCTGAAGAACCGGGATCTTGGCAAACTGGGGACCATCGCCCACGGATTCGATGCGCGACGCGCAGACCTGATCGGCAATACCGTGGTGTCCATCTCCCAACGTGAACTGGTGACCGCCGACATCTCA
>CANBTO010000308.1 GCA_947372405.1 Verrucomicrobiaceae bacterium | reverse complement strand
ATGCCATGGCGCGACGAACAGCGAAAACGGTGCCGCCGATTTCGTGAGCCACAAGTTTCTGCTCTACAATCCAAGCGGAGTCATCACCGAGGCGCGGGCGACGAAGAAGACGGATGGTTCAGTTGTCTGGAACTACAAGGCACGGTGAGGCGGAGTTTAGGAACAGTCATCCAATGCGACTCAAACGGACAGCGATTGCGGGCTTTGTTTTCGCACTCGTTGCCTGCGTGGGGCTGTTATGGCGGCTTTGGCCGCAAACACCAAAGGTGGTCGCACATGCCGCCCCGCTGGATCACAGCCAGGACAGGTTGGCTGCCGGTTCTCTAACAAACAAGACGCGCCAGCCTGGCCCCCGCGCTCTTGATTTCACCACCCCCTACACCATGGAACGTCTGTCCGCCGAGCATGACCGTGTTCCCACGGCGGACGAGTGGAAGGAACTCACCCGGATTCTATTATATGCCCGTGACGATGAGTTGGTGGATGCGGTGAAGGCGAGGTTCTCGGTGCATGCCGGGGCGAAGGAGATGGAGTCCTTGATCGCAGCTTACGACAATCCGGTGAACGACGACACCCGCCAGCGGATCATCGAGATTTTCTCCACCCTGCAATCGGCGAATTTTCCTGAAACGGCGCGGCGCATCCTCAACGACGCGAACCGGCCCATCACGGATCAACTGGTTTGCGCGTGCGCCCTCTCGCTGGTGCGCAAGGGAGAGGCGCAGGACATCCAGGCGCTCTTCAGCCGCATCAACTCCGCCGGAGAGGATCCCGACCCCGGTGGATCGCTCTACTCGAACGCGGACGGACTGATGTATGCGATCAGCGAGGCGCGGAATCCGGAGTTGGAGCAACTGCTCATGGATGCCGCTGCCGGACGAACGCCTGCCATCACAGGGCGTGCCCGCATGGCCGCCGCCGCAGCGCTTGGAAACTACCACACCGTGCCGGTGACGGAGCTGCTTTACGATCTATCGAAAAACGAAAGCAATGAAGCCGTCCGCAAGCAGGCGGAGCGCTCGCTCAAGGCCATCCAGACGAACGAGTGATCGGGATGGATGATTCTTGCTGCAAATTCAGAGCAACTGGCGCAACTTTCCGGGGTTTGCAAGTTTTCGTCCTCCATTATCCCTCATCATCATGAAAAATCCCTGGGTTCTTCCCGCCGCCACATTGATTCTCGGTGCCGCAGGCGGCTTCATTTCCGGAAAAAACACCGGCTCCGCAACTGGTGACAAAACCGCTGTCGAAAACACGGGCCACAAAACCCGCTCGTCGTCCCGCACGGAGGCCTCGACGGACCAGCCCGCCAAACGCGTCCGTCCGACCGGGCTGGAAGCGATTTCCCGTTTGCCGGGTAGTTCCAACCGCATCCAGGCGCTCATGGATCTATACTCGGGCATGTCCACGAGCCAGCTCGAGGACGAGGCGCACAAGCTGGAAAATCTGCCGATCAACGAGCGGATGATGGCTTCATTTCTGCTCTTCAGCCATTGGGCCGAAGTGGACGCCACCGCCGCGATGGCGTTCTCGAGCACCATGGGATTTTCAGGGCAGTTCGTCCGCCCGACGATTCTCCAGAGCTGGGCCAGCGTGGATCCGGCGAACGCGGCCAACTACTACGCCTCCAATCCGCGTGAGTTCGCGATGATGGGCATGATGGGCGGCGGACGCGGCCCGATGGGTGGTCAGGGAGCCGCCTCCATCATCGCTTCCGAGTGGGCGAAACAGGATCCTGCCGCAGCGATGGCTTGGGCGGGCACGCTGACCACCGAGAAAAGCCAGGCGCTCAACTCCGTGATCGGAGAGGTCGCCAAGGCCGATCCGAAAAAGGCTGCGGAAATGGTGGCCGGGTTGCCGGGCACGGACAAGGGCGACGCATACAAGACGGTGGCCTCGGAGTACGGAGCCCTGAGTTTCAGCGATGCCCAGGCCTGGATCCACACCCTGCCGGCCGATCAACAGGCCGAGGCGCTCGCATCCGCCATCGGCGGTCTTTCTAACAAGGATCCGGAATCCGCCGCCAAACAGGTGGCCCAGCTCCAGGCCGGTGCCGCGAAGGATCGCGTGATTTCCGATGTGGTCTCGGACTGGGCGCGGGTGAATCCGCAGGCAGCTGCGGATTTCCTCAAGCAGCAGGACAGCAAGGACGCCCAGCAGGAAAGCATGCGCTCGGTCATGCCCGCTTTGGTGGCGCAGAACTCCAGCTCCGCACTTGCCTATGCGAACTCGTTCCAAGCCCCGGACGTCCGCGACAGCGCGCTCCAGTCCTATGTGTGGAGCAACAACACCGCCGCTCCAGCGGATCTCATGAAGGTGGCTGAAACCATCACCGACGAAGGCGACCGCAGCCGTGCGCTCGGTGTGGCCGCAGCCCGCTGGATGCGTGAGGACGCAGCTGCTGCGAAAGCCTATGTCCAGGCATCCACCGCCATTCCGGATGATGCGAAACAACGCATCCTCGACGGCCGCGGCATGTGGGGTGGCGGACGCGGTGGCCGTGGTGGCCGGTGAAACAGGGTGACTTCTTGCCGTTCAGCGGACGCCGCGTTTCTGGTCGAGGACAAGAAACGCGCCGCCCGCACCGGATTCATCGGTTAGATCTCGGTCGGTGTCCGTTGCGTGCGCTGCGAGAAATGCGGCGAGGCTTTGGAGTTGTTGGTTCTCCACCCATGGTGAGCTCCACTGCATGAGATCGGTGAAATTCACATCGGCGGTCAGATCCTGGCGGCCGACATTCTGATAGATCCCGGGACCTTCAATACGCTGCTGCATCAGGTAGCCGCGCACCGTGCCATGAGGACGCCGCTGATAGAGCGTCTCCGCGCTGGAGCCGTAGTCGATGGTGAGCATGCGCCCGGATTTCCACAGAGGCATCCAGTCCGCCAGCCAGCGGCGGTAGGAATCGTGAACCTCGATGCATTGCCCGTCCCTGTGGTTTTCGGAAAACGAAGAGGACTCGGGCAGCGGGGAAGGGGGCATGAGCGATTCGCTGGCCGAGCCGGAGGAATCGAAGCTGACTGCAAGCTCTTGCCAGCCCTCGGGGGTTTTGCGGAACCTTCTGACGGGAAAGGCATCCACCAACTCGTTGGAATAAATCACGGCTTTTCCCGAACAGGCGGCCAGCGCCTCGGCGGGCGAGGCATGCCAGACGGCCCGGCGGCCTAACAACTTATGCTGTAGCCCGGCGAGCGGAGCCGATGTTTCCACCAAGTGCAGCCGGGTTCTCAGGCGGATGTGCCACGGCAGGTTTTTCAGGACGGCAGCGGCAAGTTTCCCCTCGCCGGGACCGATTTCGATGAGATCCCGGCAGCCGGTTTCCCGCAGCGCTTTGGCGGCCCATGTGACGATCGCACGGGCGGGGGCCTCGGAAAGCATCGGGGCGGTGGTGAAATCCCCCCTGCCTCCGACACCGCTGATGCGGCGCGAATAGTAGCCACGCTCGGGATCATGCAGCGCCCGCCGCATGAAATCCTCGAAGCTGGATGTGGGTGAGGGATTCATCTTCAAACAAAACAACCGCGGCCCTTGCGGAACGCGGTTGTTGGAAAATCAGGATCAAACGAGAGTGGATCAGGCGTCTGCCTTGGCCGCGGTGCGGGCCTTGCGGATCATGCTGTTCACGGTTTCGGAAGGCTTGGCACCCACGGCGAGCCACTTGTCGGCAAGCGCGAGATCGATGGTGTAGTTCACGCCTTCCTTGAGCGGATCGTAGGTGCCGAGCTGCTCGATGTAACGTCCGTCGCGACGCTTGCGGCTGTCAACGGCGACGATTTTATAATAAGGGCGGTCCTTGGTGCCCTTGCGGTTGAGACGGATGGATACTGACATGGTGGAACTCCGGTGAGCTCGCCCGGAAGTCGGGCGGGCGCGGAAATTGGAGGATCCCCGGGAAATTGCCAAGCAGAATCTTGCCGAAATGTGAAATTCGGCGGGACAACGGGCAAGGCCATTCGATTGAATGTCGGGAGCATCGCGGCCCGTAGAAACCGCCCGAACCGTCCTCCGGCACCTCATGTCCATCGACTTCGAAAAAACCATCACACGGCTGGCAGCCATCCCGGCCGTCATGGTCGCGGTGTTTTTTCCATCCACCGTCCGTGCGGGAAAAGTGGATTTCAACTCGCAGATCCAGTCGATCTTTTCCGAAAACTGCTACGCCTGCCACGGTCCGGACACCTCGAAGGTGGAGGCCCACTTGCGGCTGGACCGCAAGGAGGACGCCCTCAAGGGCGGCGAGAGCGGCAAGGCCATCGTGCCGGGCGATCCCGGGAAATCGCTCCTCATCGAGCGTATC
Source organism: Verrucomicrobiaceae bacterium (assembly GCA_947372405.1). Next base: position 1,992 of record CANBTO010000308.1, on the reverse strand, counting down.
ACCAACCCGGATCCCGAGGATGTCATGCCGCCTCCGAAGAAAAAGGACAGGCTCAAGCCCGAGCAGATCGCACTCATTCGCCAGTGGATTTCCGAAGGTGCGGAGTGGGGGACCCACTGGTCCTTCGTCGCTCCACAACGCCCGCCTGTCCCCGCCGTGAAGAACGCCACATGGGTGAAAAACCCGATCGACCGTTTCGTGCTCGCGAAGCTGGAGCAGCAGGGGCTTGCCCCCACACCCGAAGCCGCACCCGCCACGCTCGCACGGCGTCTCTCACTCGACCTCACCGGCCTGCCGCCATCACTTCAAGAGCTCGCAGCGCCATTCGATTTCCAAAGCGAGTCCGAGCGGCTGATTTCCAGCCCCCACTTTGGAGAGCGCTGGGCGCGCGAATGGCTGGATGCGGCTCGTTACTCGGATTCCGCCGGCTACGAGAAGGATCTGCCGCGGAAAAATCATTTCTACCGCGACTGGGTCGTCAGCGCGCTCAACTCTAACATGCCCTACGACCGGTTTGTCATCAAACAGATCGCCGGCGATCTTCTGCCGGGTGCGACCCAGGATGACAAGATCGCCACCGGCTTCCTGCGCAACTCCATGACCAACGAAGAGGGCGGCGCGAAACCCGAGCAGTTCCGCATCGAAGGCATCTTCGATCGCATCGACGCCATCGGGAAATCCATGCTCGGCCTGACCGTCCAGTGCGCCCAGTGCCACTCGCACAAATACGACCCGCTCACCCAGGAGGAATACTACGGCATCTTCGCCTACCTCAACAACATCAGCGAAACCTCCACCCCCGCCTTGACGCCGGACGAGCGGAAACTCACCGCCTCCATCGAAGGACAGATCCTCGCCATCGAGGAAAAGATCCGCACCGCCCACCCCGGCTGGGAGGCGGATTTCAACCAATGGCAGCAGGGCCTCCTTGCCCTCCCGCGCACCGATTGGCAGTCCATCGAACTCTATCAGCTCGGCGATTCCGGACAGAAATACCTGCCGCAGCCTGACAAGTCGCTCATCAACATGGGCTATGCCGCCACCACGACTGAAGAATCCTTCACAGGGACGGCCACCCTGCCGGAAATCCGCTCCGCCCGGCTCGAAGTGCTCAACGATCCCTACCTGCCGTTTTCAGGTCCCGGCCGCTCCACACGCGGCACCGGCGCGCTCACCGAGTTCAAGCTGAAGGCCGCGCCCGCTTCCGGGAAACCCGCCCCCCTGCCATTCATCAACGCCGTGGCGAGCGTCAACCCACCTGTTGTGAAACTCGATCCCGCCCGTTTCCCCAAGGACGGCGCGGATTCCGCCGATAACCGCACGACGGGGCCCGCCGTCTTCGCCCTCGATGGCGATGAGAAAACCGCCTGGACCAACGAGACTGATCCCTCCCACAACAACGACCCCGCCGTCCTCACCTTTGAACTCGCCAAGCCCTTCAAGACCGACGGTATCGCCCATCTCATCTACACGCTTTGCCAGAAGCACGGCGGCTACAATTCGGACGACAACCAGACCTACAATCTCGGTCGCATCCGCCTCTCGGTCGCCGCCACCCTGCCCACCCCCCTCGACCAACTCCCGCCGCTCGTCCGCGACGCGTTGGAAACCGTTCCAGAAAAACGAAACTCCGAACAACAGCGTCGCCTATTCGCCCACTGGCGCGAAAACAACCCGGCCTTCGCCACCGAGACCGGTGAAATCCGCAAGCTGTCCTCCCAGCTCCCCGTCCCCACCTGGGCGCTCGTCGCCGCCGAATCCGCGACCCCGCATGAAACCCACCTCTTCGCCCGTGGTGACCAGACCCAGCCGAAGCAGCTCATCGCTCCGCACGTCCCCGCCTTCCTCCATCCGCTCCCGCCGGGCGATCCGAACTCGCGCCTGACTTTCGCGAAATGGCTGGTCGATCCGAAATCGCCCACCGCCGCGCGCGACTACGTGAACCGGCTCTGGCAGGCGTATTTCGGCATCGGCCTGTTAGAAACCTCCGAG
>CANBTO010000307.1 GCA_947372405.1 Verrucomicrobiaceae bacterium | reverse complement strand
TACTTCGTCATCCCGACCACCATCGCGAACTACCTCGTCACGCAGAAACCCGGCAGCGTCAACACCTCGATGCCCGAGTTCAAACAAACCGAGGCCGAGACCAAGGAGCGCGTCAGCAAGCTGTTCTCGATCCAGGGCAAGCGCACGGTGGATTCCTTTCACCGCGAACTCGGTCTGACGATGTGGAACGATTGCGGCATGGCCCGTTCCCGCGAAGGCCTCACTGACGCGTTGAAGAAGATCCCGCAGATCCGCGAGGAGTTCTGGCAGAACGTCCGCATCCCAGGCTCCGGCTCGAACGTGAACATGGAACTCGAAAAGGCCGGCCGCGTCGCCGACTTCCTCGAATTCGGCGAAATGATGTGCTACGACGCCCTCGCCCGCGAGGAATCCTGCGGCGGCCACTTCCGCACCGAGCACCAGTTCTTCGACAACAGCCCGGAAGTCATCGCCGGCAGCACCCAACCGGGCGAGGCCAAGCGCGACGACGCCAACTTCGCCCATGTCGCCGCCTGGGAATACAAGGGCAACGACAGCGCGCCGGTCCTGCACAAGGAACCGCTCGTGTTCGAAGACGTCCACGTCTCCATCCGCAGCTACGCCTGAAGCAAAGGCAACTCGCGATACGATCATGCAAAACCGTCACTGCACCAGCGGCGGAAATGCGTGTTCCTGTTAGGAAACATATAGGTAGGCGATCACCGCGAATACGGGAACCAGCACCGGCAGCGAGAACTTGTAGATATACTCGAAGAAGTCCGGGGTTTTGACTTTCGCATGGTCCGCGATGGCCTTGACCATCAGATTGGGGCCGTTGCCAATATAGGTCATCGCACCGAAAAACACCGAACCCAGAGACACGGCGATGACATGGAGCCCGTGCGTGCCGAGAAACTGAGTGACATGGGCGCTGTTGTTCAAGTCCAGCCCGGCCAATCCGAAAGCGGCGGAAATGAACGCCAGATAGGTGGGCGCGTTGTCCAAGACCCCGCTCAACGCTCCGCTGAACCAGTAGAACTGTTGAGGGGAGCGAAGCCCGAGTGTCGCCGCGTGAAGCTGCAGGTAGTCCAGGGCAGGCAGCATCGTCATAAAGATGCCGGCGAAAAGCCATGCGACCTCCTTGATCGGACCAAAGGTGAAATGATTCGCATCATGAACCGGCTGGGCCGTGCGGATGTGCGAAACGATGGCGGCCACCGCCATGATCAACTCTCGCCATATCGGCGGAGCAGCCACCACTGCAATCAGGATCACACCAAGCGCGATGAAACTCTGGAGCCCTTCGATCTTGAATGTTTCATGCTCCGTCTCCTTTTCCCGAATCTCACGGGGTGCACGCAGGAAGTTCCGGCGATCCAGAAGATAAAAAATGCCAGTGAGGGCGGACACCGCGGTAATCCATGCAGGCCAGCAATGAGCCGAAACCCACCAGAACGGAACGCCCTTCAAATAGCCAAGAAACAAGGGCGGATCACCCACCGGAGTCAGGCAGCCGCCGACATTACTAACCATGAAGATGAAAAACGCCGTATGGTATCCGGTGTAGCGGTATTTGTTAGAGCGGACCCACGGACGGATCAGCAGCATGGACGCACCGGTGGTCCCCACCAGGTTCGCCAGCACGGCGCCTATCAAGAGGAATGCACAGTTTACAAATGGTTTCGATTCCCCTTTCACCCGGATGTGGATCCCGCCGGCGACGGTGAACAACGAGCCGATGAAAATGATGAATCCAATGTATTCCCCGGTGAGGTGGAGCACCCGCTCGGGAGCATGCAGGACTCCTAGATAATAGATAACGCAAACGGCTCCAAGGCCCACGGCGATCTTCTGGTAATGCTTTTCCCATATATGTGGAAAAAGCATCGGCATGACCGCGATACTCAGTAGCAGCGCCACGAAGGGCAGCGCCATGTAGGGACTGGGATCGATTGTCATCTCGCAGTGTTCTAAAATCACACCTCAAAAGGTGCAGGGTGGACCAGTCCCGTGAAAGGATTCCAAACGGAGAAACCACGTTCAAAGATTGACAAACGCCACAATCGTTCCAGCAAGGCACATCGCCGCGGCGGACCCGACAAGGCAGGACGGCATCAGGAGTTCCTTCTCGCCCCTGACAAAAGTGCGCCATGAGATGCCTGCCGCGCGTCCGGCAAGAAGCATGGTGATGAAGAATGGGATCAGCAGCGGCATCGGGGTGTTTTCCTTGCTGGCAAATCCGTAGGCGGAAATGAGGAAACCGGCGCTGCCGAAAAGCATGTTGATGATGAGAGGTCTGCTGCTGGTGAGACGCCAGGCGAACAATCCGAGAATCAGTGTGGCGAGAGAGACTGCCGCCAGAACAATAGCTGTTGGGTTCATGATGTGATTGGAGGTGGAAAGCGATACGCTTTCAGGGTTCTGTGAAAATGGATTTTTGAATCGGATGAGTTTCGATTGTTTTCGGAAATGAGCCCCGCCCGCACCGCATCCGATCTCGGGCGAACGGGGCTGTATTTCCGGTGACCTGTTTACACCGAAGGAGAAGTCTTGTCAGTGATCTGGAAGTCGGGATAAGCCTCGACTCCGGTTTCCGGCACATCGAGTCCTTCCATCTCATCTTCGCGCGTCGAGCGAATCGGCACGATCAGGTTCGAGATCTTCATGAACGCATAACCGAATGCGAACACGAAGATGATGCAGGCCATCATGTCGATAAACTGTGCGGTGAACTGCGAAGCATCGGCGGCGGGCGCTCCGAACCACTTGCCGAAGAGACCGGTGACTCCGACGTCGGTCCATCCACCGTTAGGCCCGGTCGCAGCGGTTGCTTCCGCATAATCTTTCAGGGTTTTAGCGGCGATCGCTGGTGTGCTTTGGTCATTGTTGATGATCTTCCACACGCCGTCCTTGAAGAGCTTGTGAACTCCACCCCAGCCGGCGCCGTAGCTGCCGTTGGCGAAGAGACCCACGCTCAAGACGCCCCATGCACCGCAGACACCGTGGACCGAAATCGCACCCACGCAGTCGTCCACCTTGACCACCCGCTCCCAGAAGAAGACGGAGAACACCACGACGACACCTGCAACGAAGCCGATGATCACCGCGGCAAGGGTGTTGACAAACGCACAGGGCGCGGTGATCGCCACGAGTCCCGCCAGCAGGCCGTTGCAAAGCATGGTTGGATCCGGCCTTTTAGTCACGATATACAAGGTGATCAGGGTTCCAACAGAAGCAGCGGCACCCGCGAGCATCGTGTTGACTGCAACGATGGCAATTCGGCCGTCAGTGCCGGCCAGAGTGGAACCTGGATTGAATCCGAACCAGCCAAGAGCCAGAATGAAGGTTCCGAGCATCACCATCGGCACGTCGTGTCCGGGAATCGCACGGGGTTTGCCATGACTGTCAAACTTGCCGAGACGAGGGCCAATGACAAGGCCACCAGCAAGTGCCAGCACGCCACCGCAAAGGTGAACCACACCGGAACCGGCGAAGTCCACAGCTCCGTGGCCGAAACCGAAATTCTGTCCGAGTTGGGCGAGCCAGCCACCGCCCCATACCCAGTTGCCGTAGATGGCGTATGGGAACATGCCGACCCAGAATCCATAAACGATGAAGTGTTTGAAGTTCCAGCGTTCCGCCATGGCACCCGTGGGGATGGTGGCTGTGGTGTCCATAAAGACCATCTGGAACAGGAACAAGGTCATGACCGCCGTGTCGAAAACGGACGGGCTGAGGAAGAAGCCTTTCAGACCAAGCAAGCCGAACGGATGTCCGGCGATGGTTACCGTCCAACCTTCATTCAGCAGGGCAAGCCCTTGCCCGAGCGGCGGTTGCCAGCCGATCGGAACCGGACCATTCCAGTAGTTTCCGAACATGAAGGCGAAACCGCAGATCCAGAATCCCAGCATCCCGAGACCATAGATCATGAAGTTTGTCGCCATGACGTGTGCGGCGTTCTTGGCCCGGCACAATCCGGTTTCAACAAGCGCGAATCCCGCCTGCATGAACATCACGAGGAAGCCTGTGATCAACGTCCAAATCAAGTTGATGGAAACCTTGTTATGAGCCACGTTCTGGATCAACTCGTCGTTGGTCACCGTACCCTTGCCGTCGGGGTTCACACTGGGCGAATCCGCAGGAATTGGCCACTGGAGGTCGATCGCCTTCCCGGCATTGGCTCCGGGTGGATAACCCACCGAGTCAGGCGGAGCTGGAGCTGGCGTTACCGCCGGTGCCGCAGCGTCAGCAGCCGGTGCCGTGGCCGGAGCGGTCGCGTCAGCGGCCGGCGGCGTCGCCGGAGCGGCAGCATCCTGAGCCGAAGCCACCCCTCCCCATGAATGGCATGCGAGAATACCCGCAAAGGCCAAGGCCGATAATCTCTTTCTGTATTTGGTCATATGTTCATTCCTTGTGTTGATGTTTCAGGCAGGGATGCGGAAGCAAGGAATGCACATCAGCCTTACTCAGGTAAGGCTTCAAGTGAACACGCTGCTGTAAGATCCAAGCGCACCGGCGATGCTGAGCAACCGCTGTGCCAAGTCATTTACGGATTTTTAACGCTGCCCCCGCATGTGCGTAAAAGTGTTATGGCAGAAGAATAATCCTGTCACGACCATCAGTTTTTGCCATACCTGCTCGCACACGCCCGAAGCATGTAAAGTCGCGGGATACACCGATTCAAGCCTTGCCGCAGAGAGTCACAATGCCGATCCAGATCCGTAAATGAAATTCATGATCGACCACCGATGTGTTGAATGGTTTTCATAATCAGGTCATTGCAAGGAGGGCTCCAAACCGGAAGCGTGAAGGACTCCATACCCTGGCAATGCCAACCTACCCGATCATGAAAACCACGCCACATCCCGCCCAACTGCTTGCGCTCGGTTGCTTCGTCTTGATCGCGGCCGACACGGCGTCAGCCCAGGGATGGGCCGGCTATGGACGCGATCCGCAACATTCGATGGTCTCCGTGACTCAGTCCCAGCTCCCGCAAAAAGTCCGCTGGAGCACACCGGTCGATCTGGCACCGCAGTATTCGGGCTCCGATCTGTTCATTCATTACGGATCGCCTGTGATCACTTCGGCAAACACGGTGATCATCCCCGTCAAAACCAACCCGGCCGATGGTTTCCAGGTGCAGGCGCGCAGCGCAGCCGACCAAGGCCATCTGCTTTGGACTCTGGCCACCGACTATTCGGTTCCCTCACACAACTGGTTTCCGGTTTGCGGAGTGACTCTAACGCCGGATGCGTCCAAGCTCGCTGTCCCGGCCGGTGGAGGAACGATCCTCATCCGGTCTTCACCCAACTTGTCCACCGCAACCGTCACCCGACTGGCGTTCTTTGGAAACGCCAACTACGATGCGAACCCCACTGCATTCAACACCTCCATCAAGATCTGCACGCCGATCAGCAGCGACGCGCTCGGCAACCTTTATTTCGGATTCGTCTCCACCGGCACCGCGTTGCCGGGATACCCTTCCGGCATCCCAAGCGGGTTGGCCAGGATCTCAAGCACCGGCGCTGGCAGCTTCGCCTCTGCGGCTGCCATCTGCGGAGACGCTTCCATGAAAAAGGTCTGCTACAACTGCGCTCCCGCTTTCAGCAACAACGGAACAACCCTCTACGTGTCGGTCAACAACGTCTCCACCAACTCCGCCGGATCGTTCGGCCACGGCTATCTTTGCGCCCTGGACAGCACCACACTTGCCAGACAGTCGGCGGTTTTTCTCAGCGACCCGCGATCCAGTTCCGGATCTCCGCTCGCCGCCTATATCACCGATGACAGCAGCGCCTCTCCGACGGTCGGACCGGACGGTGACGTTTACTTCGGCGTGCTCGAAGGAAACTTCCCGTCCAACAACGACCGAGGGTGGTTGCTACATTACAGCGCGGATCTTCAGACAACGAAAGTGCCCGGCGCGTTCGGCTGGGATGACACCGCATCCATCGTCCCTGCGGCGGCGGTTCCTTCCTACACCGGACCATCACCGTATCTGCTGCTCACGAAATACAACAACTACGCGGGCATCGGCAGCGGCGACGGAGTGAACCGACTGGCGCTGCTGGATCCCAACGTGACCTTCACGGATCCTGTGACAGGCACTGCCGTGATGAAACCTGTCATTACGGTTAGAGGCGTGACACCTGACCCGGAATATGTGGCGGACGGTTACCCGAACGCCGTTCGGGAATGGTGCATCAACTCCGCGGCGGTGGACCCCGCCAACCACTGCGCGGTGGTCAACAGCGAGGATGGAAAACTTTACCGCTGGGATTTCACCAAGGCAACGGACACGCCGGGCCAACTCTCGCCCGGACTCTATCTG
>CANBTO010000306.1 GCA_947372405.1 Verrucomicrobiaceae bacterium | reverse complement strand
AGCTCGGTCCATTTCGGACTCTTGTTCGCGCATTCCACAGTGATGGCGAGATCGCGTAGAACCGACTAGAGATTGGACTTTTCGAGCGTTGATTTCGCGTAGCTTTTCAGGTCTGCGTGCAGGTAAACATCCATTCCAAAATACGGATCGGGGAACCGGAAGATCACATCGCCGGGATGGCTTTTGACTTTGGTCTTCCGGTGCTTTTCCTGTTCAACGCAATCGAAATTCTGATTGATTGGGCCACAACTTTTCCAACCGAATTTTGAGAAAATCGCGTCGGCGATCAGCCTGCCAAATTCTTCAGTGGGTGAGGTTTCGGCCATTCGGGTTCTGTTGAGTTGCGGGAAGGTGGGAGTGCCCCTGCGGGAGTCAGGTTAGGGCCTCGTTGAGAGATTGCTATCTCCGGCTTAGGTTGGACGATTCCGAGGACGTGAAGTGCCGGAACGTGGCGGTACCCAAGTTTTCCGACCGCCTCCACATCCCCACCGTGGCCGCAACCGTAGTCGAAGAAGGATTCACCCCGACGGAGTTGGCCAAGTTCTAGCAGGGTCTTGACGGGTTTGGATATTTCACGCCGAACAAGGGCGGTCTTGTGCCGGTGGATTTTCTTCTTTGGTGCGGCTGATGCAGAAGGAGCGGCGACTTCCGTTTCAACAAGACGATGGCCTTTGAAGCCAAGGCTCTTTTCGGCGAGTGCGCGTTCCCAGTTCAGGCGGAAGCCAATCCGGGAAGTGTCTTCCAACAATCCGGCGGATTCTTCCTGACGAGTGAGTTTGGCGAACTTTTCGTGAAGTGGATGTTCCGGCGGCAGAAAGGTTTCCTTGCGGTGAAGGATCGGCGGATTGACGCGCTCTCGGTAGCTATCGCGGCGGACTTTGCCGGTGACGAGATCAACGATGATAGCTTCCTTCAAAGTGGGATGCGGATCCTTTTCGAAATTTGGATAGGCGAGGAACGAGACCTTCGGTGACGCGGTGTGGAATTTCAACAGGTTGTATTCCGGCCCGATTTCCAGCCGTTTGCGAAGCTCCGATACGGTAATGCGGAGTCCCGCTCAGTGAGCGAATCGAGGTAACGCTCGCCAAGCGTCTCTTTAATGACTCCGGCCTTGCTGGTGGCGTCATTTCGGGTCATCGAACTATCCCGATCTTTGTATTCGGCGATGTAGAGGTCGCAGCAAGCGGCGACGGTAGCCCGCTTGAAATTGCCCTGCCGGTCGAGTGCTTCCTGGAGGATGGATTTCGGATCCCGCAGCTTCCTGCACAACTCAAGGAGCGCCTGCTCTTCTGTTGTGACCCGATGCACCCGCCCAACTTCACCGCGCTTCAGTTGCCCCTTGATCTCCTTCGCTAGTTTTTCGGCACCCGCCTTGGTTTTCCTGTCCTTGACCTGTCGGGTCATTCCGGGCGGAGTCCATGTCACGCGCCATGGCTTTCCAGGAGCCGACGGCGAGTAAAGTTTCACAGAGCCAATTTCCGAGTCGAAGGGCATGGAGGAAGCCTACCTCATCACACGGAAAACACACGGATTTTTTGCCAAAATCGGCTATTTTTCGCCAATATGGCACCTTCAAAAATGGCCACAAAAAACCCGTAACGAGCTGATTTAGAGCTTGTTACGGGTGATTTTTAAATGGTGGAGGCGAGGGGAGTCGAACCCCTGTCCGGGACGCCGTCAACGATGGTATCTACACGTTTAGCAGGCGGTCTGGGATTTCGGAGGGACTGGGCCCGCTTGCGGCGTTGTCTCTCCTAGGAACCTGTTGTTTCTCAGCTTGGAACCCGGTCTCCCGATTTCATGCCCAGCCTTCTAAGTTTCGCCATCCCCCTCAGAAGGCGTCGGGGTTCTGACGTGACTGTCAATTAAGCAGCCAGTGCGAGCTCGTTAGAGTCTGCATTTATTTGTTTTGAGCGGCTTTTTAGGAGGCCAGCCGATCAACCTCCACGTGCAACCAGCGCATCAGACATTCCGTCGAAACCAGAACGCCCCCATTTGCCAGAGGCCTTCAAGATGCCCCGGATCCGGGAATAAGCAACCGGAAATCAGCAACTAATCCTCTGTAGGTCCCTGATGAGGGTCAAATTCGCCGCAGGGCTTGCTGATTTTCGGTGCGAGCGGGGTGATGATGCCAGTATCAAGGCGGTAAATCCAGCTGTGGATGGAAATTTCCTGGCCGCGTTCCCAAGCGTCTTCAAGGATGGTGGTGTGGGCGACGTGTTTCGCCTGGGCGAGCACGTTGAGTTCGCAGAGTCGGTCGGCAGCGGCATCGGGTGGCAGCGCGTCGAGTTCCTCGCGGTGGGCGCGGCGGATGGAGCGGATGCCGGAGAGCCAGTTGTCGATCATGCCGTGGCGGAAGTTCTCGAGCGCCGCCTTCACACCGCCGCAGCCATAGTGGCCGCAGATGATGATGTGCCGCACCTTGAGGACATCGACGGCGTACTGCAGCACGGCGAGCACGTTGAAGTCGGTTTCCGCGACGACATTGGCGACGTTGCGATGAACGAACACCTCTCCGGGCGCGAGGCCGGTGATCTGGTTGGCGGGCACCCGGCTGTCCGAGCAGCCGATCCAAAGGAACTCCGGGCGCTGCTGGTCAGCGAGTTTTCTGAAAAATCCGGGATCATTCGCGGTAACGGAGCCTGCCCATTCGCGGTTGTTTCTCAGAAGTGTTTCGATGTCTTCCATGGGATTCGGAGATGATTAAACGTGGTTTCCTGATTTCGTCCACTGTAGGTTTTGGCCACTGGGGAAATCCGTAACAACCGGGCATTCAGGGATTCGCCATGAGGTGATCGATGCAGTTTTCGTCGATGAAGTCCTGCTGGTGGATGAGGTGGTCCAGCAACGCTACTCCGGTGAGATCCTCGATCACGCCCTTGTTGGTGATCATGGCGGTGTCCAGTTCGTCGTCGAGCTGGTTGAGTATGATGCCGGCGCAGGTCAGTCCCTTGGCGCGGATCGCATCGATGGTAAGCAGGATGTGGTTGAGCGCGCCGAGGCGGTTGGCGGCGACGAGTATGACCGGAAGACCGAGTTTAACCGCGAGATCGGAAACGCGGAAACCGGCGGCGAGCGGGACTTCCCAACCGCCCACGCCCTCGACGACGACGTGTTCATGCCTGGTCTGGAGCTGGTGGTAGCCCTCCAACAATTCCGACGGATCAAGTGTCCGGTTTTCCAACAGGCAGGCAACGTAAGGAGCCACCGGGGTCTGGAAGTGGACCGGGTTGACTTCATGCAGCGGCAATCCGCCGGAGGCAGCCGAGAGGATGGCCGCATCGTCACGATCTCCGCAGGCGATGGGTTTGTAGCCGACGGCATCCGTGCCGCTGCGGCGGAGTGCTTCGAGAATCAGGCGGGTGACGTAGGTTTTTCCAACTCCAGTGTCCGTTCCCGTCACAAACAAGCTCATGCGCAAGTGCTGACGCGTGGGGGCGGGCCGGTCAAGACGGGGAAATGCCAAATTTCCTTTTGCCGCATGGCTGTCGGGCGTCCACTATCCCGGCACATGACTGCGGATTTCCTGGTGATCGGCGCCGGCATAGCCGGACTTTCCTTCGCACTGCGTGCGGCCCGGCACGGGTCGGTCATCGTGGTCACCAAGGGGGACGCCTTCGAATCGAACACAGCCTGGGCGCAGGGTGGAATCGCCTCGGTCCTGCCTGAGGGCCAGCGCGATGAAGGGGATTCCGAGGAACTGCACGTGGCGGACACGCTGGATGCCGGGGCGGGCCTGTGCAAGGAGGCGGCGGTGCGCACGATCGTCCACGAGGGCGCTGCCACGATCGAGGATCTGTTAGGCTACGGGGTTTCGTTCGACCGGGTGAAGGATCATTTCCAACTCGGCAAGGAAGGTGGTCACTCGCACCGGCGCATCCTGCACGCGCGGGACACCACCGGCCGCGAGGTGGCAAGGGCCTTGATCGAAACCGCACGCAGGACGCCGAATCTAACATTGCTGGAGAACCACTTCGTCGTCGATCTGATCACCTCCTCCAAGCTTGGAGCGGTGGCGGAGAACCGCGTGCTCGGCGCCTATGTGCTCGAAACGAGAACCGGTGAAGTGCGGGTGTTCCGATCGGACCGGGTGATCCTGGCTGCCGGGGGCTGCGGCAAGGTCTATCTCTATACCACCAATCCGGACTCCGCCACCGGTGACGCCGTGGCGCTCGGCTGGCGCGCGGGGGCATCCGTCGCGAACATGGAGTTCATCCAGTTCCATCCCACCTGTTTCTATAACCCCGGTGCCACCGGACCCGAGGCTCGCTCGTTCCTGGTGAGCGAGGCGGTGCGGGGTGAAGGTGGCATCCTGATCAACGGCAAGGGCGAGGATTTCACCAGGAAGATCGACCCGCGCGGATCACTCGCTCCGCGTGACATCGTGGCGCGCGCCATCGACCGCGAGCTCAAGCGCACCGGCGCGGCCTGCGTCTATCTCGATGTGACCCACAAGTCCAAGGGCTACATGCGCGAAAGATTTCCCTATATTTACGGCACCTTGTTGAAATTCGGCCTCGATTGCGAGACCCAGCCGATCCCGGTGGTGCCGGCCGCGCACTATCAATGCGGCGGCGTTCTAACGGATGTGAGCGGCAAGACCACCATCCGTGGACTCTATGCCGTGGGCGAGGCCGGCTGCACCGGACTGCACGGAGCGAACCGTCTTGCATCCAACTCGCTGCTGGAAGGAAACGTGGTCGCCCGCCGCGCGCTGGACGAAATGATGCGGCTCTATCCGCCGGACAAGGAGGTCATCAACCCGCCCGAGATTCCCGAATGGGAGCACGGCGATACCGCCGAGCCCGACGAACTGGTGGTGATCTATCACAATTGGGACGAGATCCGCCGCCTGATGTGGGACTATGTCTCCATTGTCCGCACGGACAACCGCCTGCGCCGTGCGGCCGCACGCTTGAAAAACCTCAAGAAGGAGGTGAAGGAGTTCTACTGGGGGCACCGTGTGAACGCGGACATCCTCGAACTCCGCAACCTGGTGACTGTGGCTGGACTGATCGTCGAGTGCGCATTGCGCCGCAAGGAATCACGCGGCCTGCACTATACGCTCGACCACCCGGAATCCGAGGAACGTTACCGCTCGGACACGGTCCTGAGGAAGTTCTAGCAGAGCCGGGCCCGCCAATTCACGGCAGCGCCTTCTCGATGGCATCCAGGCCGACGCCGAGGTTGTGGCGTGCGATGGCGTCCAGCGACTCGCGCGGACCGGTCATGTGGATGGTGGTCTGGCTGTGGGTGTAGGATTCGCCGGGCTTGAGCAGCAGCGCGGGGCTGGAGCTTTCCAGTTCGTAGAAAGGACCCAACGGTTTCGCACCGGGTTCGGGCGGACCATCGTTGTAGGCATTCATCACGTCGCCGCCGAAAGGATCGACATCCTCCTTCCACTGCGAATCGACGTATGGCCACGAAGCGCCCGCTTGGCTGGCCGGGGTTTCGATTCGAACGAGCGTGAGCGTTCCGGTGTCCGCTTGCCAACTGCCGGCGATTCCCTTCGAACGTTTGGGCGGGATGCCGAGTTTGCCGCGTTCCTTGCCATCGCCCTTGTAAAAGAGTAAGGATTCGTTGAAGACCACGCGGGAATCCGGGATTTTTCCGAAGTATTCGGTGTTGGCGCGCGGGCCGAGCTTGTCGCTGCCGCCGGGCTGGAAGGGCACGACAATAGTGGTCTTGGGAGTGGGCTTGTACATCCCTAACAACCAGATCGAGGGGGCACCGGTTTCCTTGGTCCATGCGTTGGTGCCACTGTTGCGGATCGTGTTGGTGGTGGTGTAGGCCACCGCATTCACTCCGCAAAGTTGTGCGAGCGTTTCCTGCGGCGTCAGGGTGACGGTGCGTTTGACCTCCATTGAGAACGCGGTGCCCGCACGGTTGGGAAGCTGGACGTTCTTGATGAACGAAGCGCTGGTCTGGGTCGGTTGGCCGACCAGTTCGAAGGCCTCGGTGTCCATTGCGGGCGGGGTTTTCCAGTTGGCGAAGGTCTGGGGAACTTTCGACGGGAAAAACAACGCGAAGGGTCCGCCCTCTGGACCGAACCAGAGGCGTTCTTCACCGCCGAAGACATGGATGTGGCGCGCTAGATCAGTCCGCTCGGCCTCGGGCTTGATCCCGGTGGCGATGACTTCCGGGTTGATCCATCCGAAGCCAGTGCCTTCGTTCGCGGAGGCGGTGGAAGTCATGACCCGGCCTTGATAGGCTGGCGCCAGGGCCACGCGGGCATCGCCGGACGAAAGCTCGATAATGCTGGTGTGGCTGCGTAGAAACGTGATGTCCTCTACATAGCTAGGTGCGGCGAAGGCGCTTGCGGAAG
>CANBTO010000305.1 GCA_947372405.1 Verrucomicrobiaceae bacterium | reverse complement strand
GGCCTCATGGTTTGCAAGGATCCCCAGAACCCCGAGGTGGGTGATCTGAAAATCACTTTCGATGAGGCGCCGGTCGGCTCCGTCAGCATCGTCGCAAGGCAGATTCGCAACACGTTTGAACCCTACTCAGTCAACGGTCTTGGGACGATCGACATTTTCAAAACCGGCACCTACAGCGCGGACATGCTCTTCCAGCAGGAACAGAAGAGCAACTCGATCATGACCTGGGTGCTGCGCTTTGTAGGCTTCCTCATGATGCTCATCGGGATCTCGTTGGTCACCCGGATTTTCAGCGTTGCCGCGAGTGTGATTCCATTCCTTGGCGAGGTGGTGGGAATGGGCACGGGTTTCATCGCGTTGATTGTCGCGCTGCCGATCAGCCTGCTAACCATCGCGCTCGCATGGCTCGCCTACCGTCCGCTGATCGGCATTCCGCTGCTGCTGGCGGCGGTCGGATGCGTCGTTTACGGAATCCGTGCGATCACCAGGGCGAGGCGGACGGCTTGAGCTCGTGATGACCCCGTTCAACACATCGGTTGCGCGATGTGCGATCCGGTGTCTATGATCCCCGGCGTGGCGGATGTTTCCCTTACATTTCTAGGCACCGGGACATCGGTTGGTGTTCCGGTGATCGGTTGCAAGTGCCCGGTTTGTCTTTCCACGGACACGCGGAACCAGCGGCTGCGGTCATCCGTTCTCGTCAGGGCGGGGGATGTCACGGTGCTGGTCGATTCCGGTCCGGATCTCCGCGCTCAGGCGCTGCGTGAGGGCATGACCACGATCGACGCGGTGGTTTACACCCACGCCCACCTCGATCACGTCGCCGGATTCGACGAACTGCGGGCCTTCTGTTGGAGAAAGGAAGGACCGCTGCCCTTGCATGCCACGTCGGAATGCCTTGCGACCCTGCGAACGATGTATGGCTGGGCGTTTTCCGCGGAGAACGAATTCAAAGGTTATGTGCGGCCTCAGCCTCTCGTCATCGACGGGCCGTTCAGTTATGGGAACCTCAGAATCACTCCGCTGCCGGTGGATCATGCGTCAGTAGAGACGATCGGTTTTCTGTTCGAACATCCTGGCGCCTGCAGCCTCGCCTATATTCCGGATGTGAAACGCATCCCGGATGAAACCATGGCGCTTGTGCGCGGCGCGGGTGTTTTGGTCGTGGATGCACTGCGACCGCACCCGCATCCCACCCATTTCTCGCTCGATGAGGCGCTTGAGGCGGTCCGGACCGCGAGTCCCGGGGAGGCGTGGCTGACCCACCTTGGTCATGAAAACGATCATGCCGTTTTGGATGCGGGGCTGCCTGCGGGCGTCCGCGTCGCCTGGGACGGTCTGCGCATCGAGCTTTGATGTTCGCGGGTCTTGCATGTGGGAAATCCTCCCGGCATGTTCGGCGCATGCGCGTGTGTGCTCCGGTTTTATTCTGTCTGGCGGCTTTCGCCCCGCAGGCAAATGCCGTGCCCGCGCGCGAATCGGTGGCGATCCTCTACAACCTCGCGGTTCCGGAGTCCCGGAAACTCGCACAGCTCTACCGCGAGGAGCGCGGCATCCCGGCCGAGAACCTGATCGCTCTGGACATGCCCGTCACGAAGGATATTTCTCGCGAGGATTATGACCGGAAAATCGCCGCTCCGCTGAGGGCCGAGTTTGACCGCCGCGGATGGTGGAAACGCGCGAAGGACCGCGGCGGCGTGACGCTTCCGGTGCTCAACCGCATTCATGTGCTCGTCACCATGCGCGGGGTGCCGCTTCGCATCCAGCCGACACCGCAACCGTCTCCTTCTCCACAGAAACCTGGCGCTCCAGCCGCACCGCAGAATCCTTTCGCCGGACACGACGAGGCCGCCGTGGATTCCGAACTCGCCATGTTCGGCGTGGAGGGGCTCCCGCTGGAAGGCGGAGTGCAGAACAAGTTCTATCAGTCCGCGATGTCCATATCGGACGCGGACATGCCGTTCCTCGTTCTAACAGCCCGGATCGACGCGCCGACATATGCCACCTGCGAGCGCATGATCCATGACGCGGTGGAAACCGAGGAGACCGGCCTGTGGGGCATGGCCTACGTGGACATCGCCAACAAGTTTCCACAGGGAGACCAGTGGCTCGAATCCGTCGCGCAGGCGAACGCGGACGCAGGCATCCCCACCGTGGTGGACCGCTTCAACGACACCTTCCCGAAGAACTATCCGATGACGCGGGCCGCGCTCTATTTCGGCTGGTATGACTGGAATGTCAGCGGGCCGTTTCTCAATCCACGTTTCATGTTCCGCAAGGGAGCCGTGGCCATGCACCTCCATTCGTTCAGCGCGGAGCAACTCGCGGACGCGTCGAAAAACTGGAGCGGTGCGTTGTTAGAGCGTGGAGCCGCGGTCACCATCGGCAATGTCTTTGAACCCTACCTCCACCTCACGCATGACTTCGGCATCCTGCAGAAAAACCTGCTCGCAGGGGATTGCTGGGTGGACGCCTGTTGGAAGGCGATGCCTGTGGCGTCGTGGCAGGGGGTGGTGCTGGGAGATCCTCTCTACCGGCCTTTCCTCCATCTCGATGGCGGCGGGGAGGTGCGTGATGACGACACCGATTTCCGCGCTCTCAGGGCTGCTTCCGTCCGCTGGCCGTCCGATGCCACCGAACGCCGCAACCAGCTCGCCAAGGCCATCGAACGGACGAAAAGCGGTGTGCTGGCCGAAGCGCTCGGGCTCGACCTGCTCCACCACGGATTGACCACCGAGGCGGTCGCTCGTTTCAACGAGGCGAAGAACCTGCATGTCGCTACGGAAGACAAGCTCCGACAGGATTTCCACATGATCGCCATCGACCGCGCGGCGAACCGCAAGGATCTTGCGGTGAAGGCGCTTCGCGAAGCCGCGGAGCGCTATCTGGCGGTACCCGAGGTGGAGTCCCTGAAAGGCTGGCTGGACATACTGGACCCGCCGCCGCCGCCTCACGCGGATCCCGCCAAGACACCCGCCGCCCCGGCTCCGAAGAAACCATGAATCCCCGCGCGCTTTGACATGACATACGGGTTTTTGTTAGAATCGGTCTGGCATCCTCCGCTATTCTTTGCGGAAAACTCCGGCGGTGCCCTGCCATCTGAGCTGGATCTCCAGGCGCTGTGGTTTTCCGGGGCGTTCGGCAGGGACTTCCGCAGCAGCTCCGGGAAATCCGTTAGAATCGTCCAGTTCGGCGAGTGGAACCGCGGCGCGGGCCCGGATTTCATCCAGGCAGCCGTGGAGATCGAGGGCGAGCTGCGCACAGGTCCGCTGGAACTCGATCCGGACTCCAGCGCGTGGGAGTCTCACGGCCACGCCACGAACCCCGCCTTCCGTGATGTGGTGCTGCACGTGGTCTTCAGCACGAACGCCCGCCAGTGTTTCATACGCACGTCGGAAAACCGCGAGGTGCCGCAGGTGGTCATCACCTCGACGCAACTTGCGGACGCGATGAACCGCCCTCAACGCGAAGTCGCCATCGCCCATCCCGGTCGTTGCGTTTTCCCGCTGAAACACCTCCCGCCATCGTCCGTCGAAAGCCTGCTCACCGAGGCGGCGCTTCACCGGGCCAATCTCAAGGCATCGAGATGGCTCAGGACTGCGGACGCCCATGGCCGGGACGCCGCGCTCTACCAAGCCACCGCTGAGACGCTCGGCTACCGCATGAACTCACTGGCCATGCGCCTGCTGGCCCAGCGCGCCCCGCTTCATCTTCTCAAGGCGGAGGGTGAGGCCGCTGAGGCGGTGCTTTATGGCACCGCAGGCTTCCTCGCGCCGTATCTCCACGAAATGGCTCCGCCCGACACCCGTGACTACCTGCGTGCGCTCTGGGACGCGTGGTGGAAAAGCCGTGCCCGCTTCGAAGTCACGCCGGACCGTTCGATTCCCTGGAAAACCCACGGTCAGCGTCCCGCAAACCATCCTCACCGGCGGGTAGGTGCCCTTGCCGCAGTCATAGAGGCTTGGCCGCAATACCGCCGTCTCGCGTTCGCCGCCCCCTTTGCATCCAAGCCGCTGCTTGATTTCCTCCAGTCCCTCAGCCATCCGTTCTGGGACACCCGCCACACGCTCACCTCCGCCGCCTCGCCGCGCAAGGTCGCCGTTTTCGGTCGCTCCCATGCGCAGGAACTCATCGCAAACCACCTCGCGCCCCTCGCCATGCACGAGGAACGCATGACGCTGCACGCCTATCGCAAGCTCCGCAACTCCGCGCCAAACGAAAAGGTGAAACGCTGCTCCATCCGGCTCTTCGGCTCGGAAAAGGCCGCTACGCCGTGGGTCCGCCGCGTCATGCACCACCAGGCGCTGCTCCAGATCTATCAGGACTTCTGCCTCGAGGACTTCTCGGGTTGCGATGACTGCCCCTTTCCCGAACAGCTCCTCCAATGGAAATGAACCCGCCCGCCACCATCACGCTGAACGGCTCGCCGCATCCTGTCGAAGGAGCCATCCCCCTCAACGGACTGCTGGAAACCCTCGGCCTCTCCGGCAAGCCCGTGGTCGTGGAACTCGACGAACAGGCGGTTTTCCCCAGAGACTACGAGCGGACCATGGTCGGGCCCGGGGCGAGGGTCGAAATCGTCACCCTCGCCGCCGGCGGTTGATCTCGCCGATTCCTTCACAAATTTGAAGCAATCACGTATTTTTCCCTTGCCACACCGGACTTCCGAATCCCATCGTCCGCCCGCGTCCGAAGGGACGTAAATCCGGCGTAGCTCAGCGGCAGAGCGGGTGACTGTTAATCACTAGGTCGTTGGTTCGATCCCAACCGCCGGAGCCATTTAAACCACTTGTTTTCAAGGGTTTCCGTCAAACGAGGGTTGCAGATGTATGCAACGGAATGACGAAAAATGCAGGTTTCTGCAACGAAAAGTATCCGTAAAGTATCAACGGATTACCCGCACTTGCGGCCCCTCTCAATCCATCTTGCCGCGCCTTCTCCGGCCAAATCTCCTTTGCGATCCGCACGCGGCGGCCAGTTTCCGGTAATCCGGCGAAATAATTGCCCCCCAACACCCCGCGGCACCGCCCCCACGGGAAACCGTTTGAACGCCATGGGGTGTATGTCCATGCCCACCGTGAACGGGGGGCATGAACACCTCCGGCATGTCCCACGGCCCCCCCGTTCAACAGGGTACCTGCTGGAAATCCCAAACGGTGCGTCCAATAGCCCAAAAAACATCGATCCTAGCATTTGCAACCCTCTTTGTCCTTCACAGGTAGCTAGTTTTCCGCTTGTCTTACTCCGTGCCTTGGAAGCAATTCCCACGCCAATTTACTCTCAAATTTCATGCCATCCACCGGACCTCAGTCAAATTCGTCATTGCGTGACAACCGCACCCACCGGGGGACTGTTGGTGATTTCCTGAAATCTGAGATTCAGCCGGGCAGTCATCTCTCATTTGTTTCCGCCTATTTTACGGTTCACGCCTACGAAGCGCTGGCGTCACAGCTCGAAGGTGCCGCCAAACTCCAATTCCTATTCGGGGAGCCATCGTTCGTCACGGGGATCGACCGGGGGGACAAGGGGAAGGCCAATTTCAAGCTGACCGAGCACGGCATCACCATCGCCAAAACCCTCACCCAGCGACCGGCGGCCAAGGCCTGCGCCGAGTGGATCGAACGCATGGTCGAAATCCGCTCGATCCGCCAGGCCAATTTCCTCCACGGCAAGGCCTACCACATCGAAAACGGCAATGCGTCCAGCGCGATCCTCGGAAGCTCCAATTTCACCGTCCCCGGCCTTGGTCTCGGAACGAATAGCAACGTTGAATTGAACCTCGTGGTCGATTCAGACCGCGACCGCAAAGACCTCAAGGCATGGTTCACGGAAGTCTGGGGCGACGGCTCCCTCACCAAGAACGTGCGGGACGAGGTTCTCACCTACCTCAAACGCCTTGCCTCACCAAACTCCCCTCAGTTCATCTATTTCCTTACCCTGTTCCATCTCTTCCGCGACGAACTTGAAGGCACCAAGGATGTCGATGAAGCGCTGAAACGCACCACCCTGTTGGAATCACAGGTCTGGAAGATGCTGTATTCCTTCCAACGGGACGGGGCGAAAGGCGTCATCAACAAGCTCCTCGATTTCAACGGCTGCATCCTGGCCGACAGCGTCGGCTTGGGAAAAACTTTCGAGGCCCTCGCCGTCATCAAGTACTTCGAACTCCGCAACGAGCGCGTCCTCGTCCTCTGCCCCAAAAAACTCCGCCCGAACTGGACGGTCTTCAAATCCAACAGCCGCCTCAACCCGCTACTGGAAGACGGCTTCGGCTTCGACGTACTCTCCCACACCGACCTGTCCCGGACTACAGGCCTCACAGGGGA